>CAMVCQ010000020.1 GCA_947166015.1 uncultured Lachnospiraceae bacterium | reverse complement strand
AGTTGTCCGCAAAACCGGTGTCAGCCATGCCCATGCACGGGCATACCATCCCGTCTGCACCGATATAAAAAGAGCGGGACAATACACTGCATGAAACCATGGATGCCTCTTGCTTTTCATCACATCTTCGTTCATTGCAGATATCCCAGTGGTCTGCACCCGGAGTATACGCAAAGGCACCACCCAACATGACAGATAACGGAGCATCATCCTCAAAGTACAGTGGGATATATTCTTCGAAGACCTTTTGCTCCTCGGCGCGGCTAAGCTGTAAGTCTCTGACCTCAGGCTTTGCCCATTCACCGAGGCTCATCATCGCACCGCATTTGAAATTCGTGACTCCCAGTGAAGCGAGCATATTGACTGTATCTCTGAGTGTATGTGAATTCTTTCTGTGAATGCACATAGAGACACCGGTACTGTATCCTCTATCCTTCAGCAGACGAAGTGTATCTATGGTTCTTTCTTCTGCTCCCGGGATTCCTCTGAGAAAATCATGCCACCCTGTGCCGTCGAAACTGATCTGAAAATCCGGATGCATATTCCTTTTTTCCAGTTCATCCAACAGTTTTTCATCCACCAGCCAGCCGTTGGTATAGATGGTCGTGACAGATATCTCCCGCTCACAGAGAGCATCTGCGATCCCGACAAGATCCTCCCTGATCAGAGGCTCCCCGCCGGTGATACCCACACAAAACACACCACACTCAGCCAGCATATCAGCGACATGTATGATATCTTCATAGCTGGGGTTTCCGTGCTTTCCGGACGGAGCAGACATAAAACAATGTCTGCATCGCATGTTGCACTCACCCGTAACAGACCATGTCGCATCATGACGATAACGGGCGGGATAGCTCTTGTAACGCTGCTCAGGCAGCAAACAATCCAGCCATCCCGCCGGTCGTATGATATGATCTTTCTGCAATTTTTCAAAAAAATTGCGGTGCTTCTCAGATAACGAGTCAGGGTCTATCTCGTGCTCTGCGTCACAGAGTAACAAAAGCTTATATAATTCCGGAGAAAAAAAACGTGCCGCGTGCTCTTCGCTGTCGTACAGTCCCGTCGGAAGCTTATACCATCCGCGCAAGCGGTATCTGCTTTCCAAAACATACTTCATAGGTGACTTCGACTTACACATGCAGGCAGCATACCTCCTTTTCCGATATAACTATACTGTACATATTTTACCAAAAAGCTGCTGATACTGCAAGTCTTTTGAGGCTTTCCTTTTTGAACCCACCGCCGGATCAAATCAATTCTTTTTCTTTCTGAAATATACAAATACTACTCCGGCAATAAGGATTACTGCGATCGGTATGAGTATCCATCCTCCTGACAACAACGATCCTGTTGCAGGGACTTCTTCTACAGGCTGTGCCTCATCTTTTTTTGCAGCCTGTTCTCCATCTGCCGGCGAAGCCTCAGCCTCATCTGTTCCAAGCTGGCTGCGATAAGCTTCAAGTTTTTGGGGATCACTGGTTCCTGCTCCTTTTATACCATCGATCACGATATCACCGGTCTGGGTTTCACCGGTTCTTCTGACAACGGCTATTGTATTCGATACGGTAGAGCCTTCATCTACATTTATTCCTGACAGTATGCTTTTTTCAAATCCAAGATCAGCCTTCATTACCTCAGCTTTTTCATACTGCTTTACCTCTCCTGAAGTACAGCTAAGCGTATTGGCTTTGTTTTTCTTGTATGCAGAATCCCATGTCTCGACGAATTTTTTTACAAATCTTTTGAATTCTTTTCCAAGGAAATACTTATTTGCCCACTCTCCGACGGTTATGTTTTCTCCATCTTTTACGAGCATATCACCCTTTGGACATATATCTACGATTGGGGAGCCTGCGCCTTTGCTTTTTGAAGTGTAAATTCCGTAGTCGCGTCCGTCCTTCGTAAAGTAAACACCTCTCAATGCCTCATCAGTTTTGTCTGTACGATTGATGCCAAGTGTATATCCTTCACCATCCAGCTCTATAACTTTTACGAATCTATATCCTTTGTAGAGCACTCTCGTTCTGGCTTTGTCATCATCGCCCTTGACAAGGATAACATCACTTACATATTTTTTTGCGACATTATCTCTGATAAATACAGTGTATACAGGAATTTCTTTTTCCCCCATGATGTAGCTTCTTGCAGAATACGATGTAAAAGGTATGGGATCCGCCGAAGTCCATCTGCTCATAGCGAATTCTGCGCCGTTACAATCAAGTGAATCTTTCAGGAAAAATACATCACATATCGGATCACCTGCTTTTTTCTCACTTGTAGTGTAAAGCATATTGTATATCTTTTTGTGAGTATTGTTTCTCGGAAGAACGCACCAATAGTTAAGCTGGTTTTGATTTGCATCTTTGAGTATCCTTCTCGAACTATCATCGTACTCCGAACGGATCTGGATGTCCCTCAAAGTTTTTGAAGCGTCATTTGTACGCTTTACATACGCTTTGGCATAGGCAAAAACCATATCTCCCTCCATATCGAGGTCTCCGCCTTCTTCCACATCCGGATCGATCAAATCCCAATTATCGCTATCCGGAACTTTGTTTTTCCATCTTTCGGGAACCACATCACTTGTATAGCTGAACTGCAGATCCGCAATATACTTTCCTTCTGATTTGGCTGCCGCATTTGGCCCAATACCGATCGTAGATGCAATGCAAAGCACCAACACAACCATCCATACTAACCCTTTTCTTTTTCCCATAACAACCATCCTTTCTATCAAAATAAGTCACCCCTATATTGATATCGTGTCATAACTGATTTACCCTGTCATATATGTAACCGACATTCTCCCTTCCCGCGTTGCAAAAAATAATTATTTTTTTTTAGCAAAAATGCACCGACAATCCTTATAAAACCGCCGGTGCACTTGATAGTCTTTAATCCTCTTTTTTGCGTCTGCGAACGAAAATGCCTGTACCGACACCACCACAACTTTTGGGGTAGGATGCAGAATCTCGTCATTCACCACACACTTAAAGAAGCCTATCATTAAACCTATACGGAGTAAATTCTCCACCACCGGAAAGCGCTTCCATCTGCTCATCTGTCAGATCGATACCTTCTGAACCTGCCAACTCGATTAACTCCTTGGGTGTCTTGCAAGCCTTTGCCTTTGCCATCTGCTCCTCAGTAAAGTTACTAAACAACGCTTCAAAATCCATATGAAGCCTCCTTTCAAAACTAGTTTTCTAAGAATTCTTTTATCTAAGAAAAGTTGTTCAATTATGTCGATATTATACAACTCTATCACGGGTCAGTCTTTAGTTATATCCTACAGGATACTTCTTGATATTCCATACATACGTTTTCTTACCTTCTTGAGCGCGTTTAAGCTTTACTGTGACCTTGATGTGGGCTTTCCCTTTTTTAAGGCCTTTTACCCAAATCGACGCTCCGCTGGAAGTCTTCTTTTTCTTTGTGATCTTCACAATCTTCGGAGAATAGTTCTTCACTTTAAATGATGTGATCTTGTTGCCTTTCTTAAGTCCGCTGATAACTATCTCTGTTTTTTCACCAACATTTGGTCCAATGGGTGGGTATGGGTCATTCGGATCTGCAGATATAGTAAGTGGCCAGTCACTCATGGCATCTGCTGCTGATTTCTTATCCGAAACAATTACAGATGCGACAGTAGTAAGCACCATCGAAAACACAAGCATAGTCGCTAATACTCTTTTTCTCATTTTGGTTTCCTCCCTTTTAAAGTTTAATTTAATGTGCACTCTTGCACAATCTCGTATATTATTTCAAAAGAATGAACATATACATCTATGGATCAAATAAACATTTTTTAAATACGCATTGAAATAATATGCCAGTATTATACCTTTTTTATGGTATGTTTGTCAACTTGACTTTTCCTTTTTGAACCCTCCGCCGGATTACTTTGTAAGTCGTTCCTTCATTTCATCCATACATTTTTTCAATATTTTTTCCGGCTCCGCTCCCACCAGATCCAATCCGGTTGCCTTGATCAAAGCCGTCTCGGGAATCCCATAGTAGTTTTTTGCCAGTGCATCAACATACCCATATCCATACTCATCCGGAGCAAAATCTCCACCTGAGGTTGTGATGTAATACAGTTTTTTTGCTTTACACAATCCTATCGGAACGCCATCCGCCGAATAATCAAATGTCATCCCAACGACATTTATATGCTCGAAATAGGTTTTTAAAACTGCCGGAAAAGACAAGTCCCAATACGGCGCTGCTATCACAATTGTATCAGCCAAGGCAAACTGCTTTCCCCATTTAAAAATGGGATCATCGAAATCACCACTTTGTCTAAGTCTCTCCCGTTTATCCAGAAATGAAAAATCGACTGCAGGAAACTTTTCATCAATTAATCGAACTTCCGTTACCGGCTCATCCATCATAGACAGCAAATGATCAGCCAGTTTTTTTGTTCGTGATTCAGCCCATACACAAGCATTAATAAATAAAACCATGCGATATCCTCCTTTTAACTTACGGTAGCGTCCGGTTTACTACCCTTTTCATTTCAAAAGCATTATTTTTTGGTTTACAAATCATGCATCAGCTTTGGTCTCGTAAGCACGTATCCTGTCCTCGACATTTTTCTTGATATTGTTGTAAAACATCTCAATCTCTTTTTCATGATAGGACTCAGGTCCGAACACTTCCTTCATAGGGACAGGCGAAAATTTCGTTTGAGTGATGACAACACCACGCTCCAGATCCAGCCTTGCATCAGCCATGTTCCTCTTGATCTCGTATTTGCCAGAAACCGGATCCTGTACAAGCGATCCAAGGTTATCTGATGCCGGCGCATAGGTCTCATCGCGCTTCCAGTTGATGGGATTGATAGCAACAGCTCCATCGAGAACAACCTTGTTTCGCTGACCCTGATTACCGACGCCCTCTGTGTTCCATGAAATGATCACTCCTGTATCATCCGACCTCTCGGCAAACTTCATATGCGGATAATCTTTCAGATTCTGCTTGGTTACGGAATACCCTATCGCATACGCTGCTATCATCCTTTTGTACAGGTCAGGATGTCGTTTCATATAGTCTTCCACGATCACGTTTACCATCATCGCACCCTGCGAGTGTCCCGCCAGGATAAATGGCCTGCCGTTATTATAGTTCTTGAAATAATAGTCAAGAGCGTCAAAAACGTCTTTTTTCTGCTCATGTCTCTGATAGTACATCAGATCATCTGTCTCGTTGGTTGCAAGTACATCCATACTGGTCTGACGATAGAAAGGGGCATAGACATTTGTCGAGTCTTCAAAGGCTGTAGCCTGTGATTCGTACACTTCCTTTGCTTCCTCTTTGTAGTTGGCATCATCCAGTGGTGATATCTCCGGAGCACCCTCGTCGCCGCCATAGTATGTTGTCGGAAAAAGATAAAATGTATCCACCGACTTGTCAGTGCTATCGGGGAGATGGAGCCAGCCGGCATCAGTTGTATAGTCGGGCGCAGCACCTTTTTCACCTTCTGCTGCCAGCTTACGATCAGGGACGACTTTTACCTTTATTTTAAATGTATACTTTTTCTTGCCTGCTATCTTTTTCTTTAGCTTGAGCGTTGCCGTGACATTGGTTTTCTCGTATGGATCAACGCCTTTGATGGCAAAAGCAGTATTGGTTTTTTTCTTTGCAGTGGCGATCATCTTGTCCGCAGTTTTGACCGTCAGAGATTTGACCTGGTTTTTTTTGACATTATTGATCGTTACTTTTTTTGTCTCATACATCTTTACAGTAAGTGATGTTTTGCTCAGTGCGGGTTTCTTTACCTTCGCCTCGGACACCGGTGTAACCCGGCACACACCAAACGCCATCACTGCAATCATGCTCAGTGCGATAACCTTGTTTTTCATACTGACATCTCCTTTTCTTCTTTGTTCAATTGACTTGTTTCTCACTCCAACCGCTGCCTGCGAACCAGCTCCGCAAAAAGGCCGTTTTTGGCGATAAGCTCATCGTATGTGCCTTCCTCGGCTATGGTTCCCTCATCCAAGACCATGATACGATCGCAGTTTTTCACGGTAGACAGGCGGTGCGCAACAACTATGCGCGTGCAATCTAACTGTGCCAGAGACTCTGAAACCGCCCTCTGTGTGATATTGTCAAGCGCCGATGTAGCTTCGTCCAACATCAGCACCTTTCGCTTGCTGCACACGGAACGGGCGATGATGATCCTTTGTTTCTGTCCTCCGGATACTCCGCCGCTTCCTTCGGAGATCACTGTATGCATACCCATCGGCATATTGCGGATGTCCTCTGCGATCCCGGCAATCTCCGCCGCTCTCCACGCATCATCCAATGTTGCTTTTGGCGAACCTATGGTTATGTTATCAAGTATAGATCCGCTGATCAGTCCCGCGCTCTGCAATACAACACCAACAGTCGTTTTTCTAAATGATCTGATATCGATCTGAGACAGATCGTGTTTTCCAAAGATAACACTTCCTCGTTCAGGTGTCTCAAATCCCAACAGGAGTCGCATGATCGTGCTTTTCCCGCTGCCGGACTTCCCTACGAAAGCCACATACTCTCCCGACTTGATCTTAAACGACAGATCCTTGAAAAGATATGGTGTTTTTTCATTATATCGAAATGCGACATGGTTCATCTCAACCGAGCCACTGAAATCCGTAACTGACGGACGACCCTCATCCGTCTCGGGAATTGTTTCAAGTATGGGTTTGAGAAGCTCAAAAGCCGGCTTGATCCTGACTGCTACAGGCATCATCACAACGACCTGTGTCACCGCTGCCGTTATCATTCCAAAAGCAGCATTAAACGCCATAAACTCAGCCACCGATACGCTTCCGTTTCCGGCTGCATAGTATATCCAGATACCACCAAAAAGTCCGATCATCGTCACGATCGCATTTACCGAAAAGAGAAACCAGGGTCTGCGATATGTCGCCTGTACATACTCTGAGTACTCTCCGGCCCACTTTGCAAATGCACGATTCTCAGCGCCCGCAAGTTTGATCTTTTGGATACCGCCAAGCATCGAGCTCACCATACCGGACAGCTTCGTATATGACTCCTGAGCTTTTTTCTCGTATCTCATAGTAAACACCATAACGACCACTATAAAGCCAACCTGTACAGCAAGCACAGCCAGCGCCGGAAGCGCTAGCGAAGGCGCGATAAAAGCGATCTGTATGATATAGATCAGACCGAGAAGCACCGTAAGTCCTCCGCAAAAGCACAGCTGTACCATCTGCTCGACTATCATACTCACCTGTGATATCCTGCCTGCAAGGTCACCGGAGGAAAACCGTCTGTAAAAACTCGTAGGCATCAATAATGCTCTCGAGTACAGCGCCGATTCTGCGTATACCGTAAGCTTTTGTGATATGCGCCCGATCACGAGATTTCGATTCATAGTAAACAGAAGCATCGCTACCGATGCCCCGATCAACAGTGCTGCTATCGGCAATATAAGTCCCGTATATCCGGACGGAATCACCTCCTCAAAGACTATGCGATTTGCGATCGTAGGAAGCATCCCCACAAGCGTAACCATCAATGCCATTATAAATACCAAAACATAATCAGACATGTCAAAAGAATGGATCAAAAATGAAAAGAAATCGGAAAGTGAGAGCTTTCCTGAAGGAAGCGGACGATAGCACAATATAGCCGTATCCTCAAAGTCTTTGGCTACTTTTTTGTTGATCCGTACCCTGCATCCTAAATTGTAATCAAAGTACGCATAACCGGTCATCCCGTATGGAAGAACGGCTACTATCTCTCCATTTTTCATCTTTCCGAGCATCGGTCCGAAGTTTTGCTTGTACCACTTTCCTTCAAGCCTGATATTTCTGACCATAGTTCCGCTCGGGCGGC
Organism: uncultured Lachnospiraceae bacterium; assembly: GCA_947166015.1. Classification (GTDB taxonomy): domain Bacteria; phylum Bacillota; class Clostridia; order Lachnospirales; family Lachnospiraceae; genus Eubacterium_F. Next base: position 21,104 of record CAMVCQ010000020.1, on the reverse strand, counting down.
ACATATAGGATAGCCGTTCTCTGAAATCCTCCACATCCTCGGGGACCTCGCCCGGCTTTGCTCCGTTATACTTCAGTACTGACTGGATAGCTCCGGTTTCCCTCTCGCGTTCATTTTTCTCAAATGTCAGGCGGTTGCCGGTCAGACTCCTGGCCAGCGTCTCGTAGGCATTTTCCGTATTTTCGCGATCCAATCGTGCTCTTGTCTGAAACTGTGATTCAAATTGATCCATCTATACTCCGCCTTCCAAAAATCAATCGTTTCTGATCAGATCCGCATACATACCGTCCTTGCGGATCAGTTCCTCATGTGTGCCCCTCTCAACTATCATTCCCCGGTCCATCACTATGATCTCATCGCAGTCTCTGATCGTTGACAGACGATGTGCCACCACAATACAGGTGATACCTCGATCACGGATTGACTGCATTACTTTTGCCTCACGCTCGGCATCGAGCGCGCTTGTCGCCTCGTCAAGTACGAGTATCGTCGGATCCATAGCAAGTACACGGGCAATCTCAAGTCGTTGCAGCTGACCTCCTGAAAAATTGCATCCACGCGGCATCACACGACCAAAGTATCCTTCAGGACGCCTTATGATATCATCATGTATATCCGAATCCCGACAAGCCAATACGATCTCAAACTCCTCTATAGACCTGTCCCAGAGCCGGACATTGTCAGATATTGAATCATCAAATGTCACGATATCCTGATCCACAACCGCCATCGAGCTTTTCAGCTGTTCTCTCGGCACCTCAGACAAAGGTGTACCATCAAGCAGTATCTCTCCCTCCCAAGGCTTATACAGTCCGGAAATAAGCTTTGCAACGGTTGATTTTCCACTGCCGCTGCTTCCGACCAACGCAACCCATTTCCCGGGTGTGAGTGTCAGATTGAAATCATGTATGAGAGGATCTTTTAATGGCGAATACCCAAAACTGATATCTTTTAGCTCAACCTGCCCTGACAGCTTTCGGATAGAAGCAAGCTCCTCCTCCGAGGCAAACTCACCCTCGGAAACATCCGTAGGATACTTGCAAACATCCTCCACTCGATCCATCGACACTTCCATCTCCTGGACTGTCTGACCAAGCTGAATGAGCTGATTCATGGGATTGGTAAACATACCGAGAAATCCGGTAAATGCAAGCAGCGAACCCGCAGTGAGCGAGCCGCCTATGATCATCCACACTCCGATGCAAAGCACAGCAATATTGGCAAGCTGTATCAAAAGCTGCGGGATCATTTCCAGCGATTCACTGATTTTTTGAAGCCTGACGCGCGAGCTGTTGACTTTTGCCTGAGTACCGGCGAATCGGGTAAAAATGCCCTCCTCGGCACCAACCGAGCGTATAGTTTCGATCACATCGAAGCTTCCGACCATTATTGCAAACTGTTTCCCGGTATCCTGCGTCAAAGACCTTGTGATATCTTTTCTCTTGTTGGAGATAATACTTGCGATGAAACCGTTTACTATGATCATCCCAACTCCCACGCAGGTAAGGAGCGCACTATACGAAAACATCACAACAGCATACAGTATGAGCATCACTATATTTATCAATGACGGCGCAAGCAGCGACATCAGCGTAAACATGATCGTCTCGTTTTCTATTTGACGCGTTTGGATATCTCCCACCGACCGTTGAGAATAGAACTCAACGGGAAGCCTGAGCAGATGCTGCATAAACCTGCTTGATGAAACAACCGCCGACCTTCCCTCCAAGCGTTTGAGCTCGATTTCTTTTAGAATTGACAGAACACTCACAACTATTGCCGATATGAGCATAACGATCGCAAACCCCGTAAGCCAACCCGGATTATCTCCGGTCAGAACATAATCCATAAACCCACGCCCCACTGAGGTGTAGAGGATCTGCGCTACGGATGCAACCGCCGCAAGCAGCATAATGACAAAAATAGCACCATACATGCCTTTTATTCTTTTCTTGATAAAAGCTACCGTGCTCGGCTTTGATCCGCTTTTTTCAAACTTCTCACCGGGCGATAACTCTATCAGCATCCCGGTATAGCTTTCTTCAAATCTCTCCATCGGAACCTTGACAGTCCCTCTGCCCGGGTCATTGATGATAGCGTGATTTCCCCTGAAGCCATTTAAAACAACAAAATGATTGAAATTCCAATAAATGATACAGGGAAGCTGCTTCATCTTTCTGACGCCGTTCACGGAAATAGCTTTTCCTTTTGCCTCAAGTCCGTAGTACCCGGCTGCACTAACTATATTTGACATAGTAGCACCGTCACGACTCACTCCGCACTCGGCCCGAACCTGCTCAAGCGGGATCCATTTTCCATAATAAGCCAGGATCATAGCAAGGGATGCCGCACCACATTCCACGGCTTCCATCTGCAATATCGGCGGAACTTTTTTTACTCTGTGCATCGACTCTCCTCCGTTAAAAGAGCAGTGAGATCGGAGACTGCTCTTTTGCAATAATAGTCGCAGAGATTATTTCTCCGTCATCTATATCCGACATATCTTCTCCGTTTATCAATACTTCATAGCCAAAATTTCTGTCTCCCATGACAGCTTCAGTCATATACTCGTCTCCTGCCATAAGCTTTAGCACCTCATCTCTTTTGATAGAGTGTGTTGAGAGCGAGTCCACATAAAACGTCTTTCCTTTTATCATAACCCGGTCTCCCTCACTGATCTCAGACAGTTCCTGACTGTCCAGTACACAAGAGATGGAAAAACTACCCGGCAGTCGCACTGCCGTAACGCTGATATCCGTATGTACAGAGCCGAAAAATCCCCATAAAAATACACCGACAAGGATCGCCGCACAGGCTACCAGTGTCAGTATAACTCCCGGATTCGATACGTGAAGTGCTTCCTCCAGATCATCGGCTCTGCGCATTTTTTCAAGCGCTTTTTGATTGGCATACTCATCTATCATAGTCTATCACTCTCCTGTGAAACATTCTATATACTTAAAACATTTTTGTCTATCAGGTGGCGGATAACATCATTGCCTTCTTCCAATTGAGTTAGTTTTAGTCTTCTTCATCAAGACATGCGTTTATTTTTTCCAACAGATCCGAAACATTAAACGGTTTCGCGACATGTGCATTCATTCCGGCATCGAGGGCTTTTTTGACATCCTCATTAAATGCGTTTGCCGTCATCGCTATGATAGGTATGGATGCGAGATTCTCATTATCCAATGCCCTGATCTGCGCCGTAGCCTCAAGTCCGTCCATCACAGGCATCCTTATATCCATCAGGACAATGTCTATATCACCGGGCCTTGAGTTTTTGATAAGCTGCACGGCAGCTGCACCACTTGTGATTATCTTGACATTGAAGCCGAGCTTGCGAAGTATTTTATCCGACAGGTGAAGATTTGCCACCGTATCATCAACGACCAAAACCGTGATGTCGCTGTAGTCTATCGGACCGGCACCCTGTAAATGTTCATTTTCTTTTATTTTGGAAGGATCTGCCTTCGACGGGGGCATTTTTAGCGTTATCACAAACTCGGATCCTCTGCCGAGTTCACTTGTAACATCGATTTTTCCGCCCATCATGTTGATGATCCTGTGTACAAGAGCCATACCGAGCCCGGTTCCCTGATTCTCACTGACCGTGACCAGCTCCTCCTCGGGATAAGGCTCCCATATCCGCTTGATGAAATCCTCTGACATGCCTATCCCCGTATCGCTGACCCGGATCTCATATGTCAGCTGATCTCCTTTTTCGATAAGTGATGCTTTTAGAGATACCTTTCCACGCTGAGGCGTGTACTTGTAAGCGTTTGAAAGGAGATTTGTGAGCACCTGCCTGACTCTCTGCTTGTCACATTCGACGGGGTCGTCTTCCATGCTGTCAACATCCACTTCAAAGTAAACCTGCTTTTCATTCATTTTGTCGTGGAACGAATCCGCGCTTTCCAAAACGATATTTTTCAAGATAGCAGGAGATTTCATAAGCTCAACCTCACCGTTATCTATCCTGGCAAGATCCATTATATCATTTACTATATCCAACAGAAACTCACCCGATGTAACGATCTTGTCCAAGTACTCTCTGAGATTTTCCTTGTTGTCTGACTCCTCGCCTGCAAGCTTTGCAAACCCAATGATCGAGTTCAGCGGAGTTCGCAGGTCATGCGATATACTTGCAAAAAATCCATTGTCCATAGCTATCCCTCCTTCACCTGCATTGTCAATATCGTGATATCGTCGCTTTGTTCTTCACCCGAGACAAATTCTTTTACATCGTCTAAAACCTCGTTCATTACTTCAGAGTTACTTCTTTTTGTCATAGAACCAAGTACTTTTTCAAGCCTTTCGGTTCCATAGATTTTTTTGTTATTTGTAGCTTCGTTTACTCCATCCGTAAACAAAAATACTACATCATTTTCTTTTAATATAATTCTTTCTTCTTCGTACTTTTCATCATCAAAAATACCCGCCATCAAGCCTTTTGCTCCATCGAGAGTCATCAGCTCATCAGACACTATATAAGGCGGATTGTGTCCGGCATTTGCATAGGTCAGGCTTCTGTCCGAAGGATCATAGAGCGCAACAAATGCCGTGATAAACATCTCCTCGGGATTGCAGTCAGTCAGGCTTACATTGAACGCTTCAAGAAGCTTTGCCGGCGCGTAACCATGGATTGCATATTGTCTCAGAAGCGTGATCGCGGTCGCCATAAATATGGACGCTGTGATGCCTTTTCCGGATACATCCCCGATCATTATATATATCCTTCCGTCATCCAACACTTCGTACTCATACAGGTCGCCACCGACATTTTTTGCTGCCTTCATATATGCAGAAATAGAAATCCTTGAATTGTTGTAATCAATATTTTTTAATAATCCCTCCTGTATCCTTCTCGCAACATCGATCTCCGCCTCTCTGGTATGTCTTTCTCTGGTCATTTCCTCGATATTTGTTATATATTCATTGATCTGCCTGGCCATACTGTTGAACGAGACAGACATCACGGCAAACTCGTCATTTCCTTTTTCCGGTAACGGTTCAAAATCCTCCTTCATATCCGTGATAAAGCTGTCCATACGACCGCTTATCTTGCGTATCGGCTTTGATACACGGTATCTGACGACCAAACAACCTACAACTGCTATAAATATCGCGGACAGAGAAAAAATGACAGCATAGACGACATAGGTGTGAATAAATGTATCCGTCAACGATTTCATGGACTGCTCAGCGGCTATGATTATTGGCTTATCTGCTTTTTTGTATTTACCTGATTTCGGATCAAAGGTCTTATCCAGATACATAAAACAAGCCATTGTTTCATCTATAGTACTTGAGTATCGTTCAAAATCATAAAGCTTTTTCTTGTTGTATACTCCCATCAAGACATCTTCATTTCTTGAAAATTCGATGACCTCTCCGTTCTTGCGGTCGATTTTAAAATCCTTGTTAGAACCAGGTCCCTGCCCCATTGCCATGTACTCACAGCTTTTCTCATCATCATTGATCTTGAGTACATACAAATACGATACGCCATGTTCTTCACAAACCTTGTCCAACCTATTATCGGCATCACCATCGAAATTGAAGCCACCGTTATCCATGGCCATTAACATTTCTTTTGTCAGGTCAGCGACCAGATAGAGGTCTTCCTTGACAGAGGCAGCTGTCTCAACATATACTCTGTTGTATATAACAAACAGTACAATCCCGTTTATCAATATACAAAATGTACTAATGATCAATACAAGCTTAAAAAAGAATGATTTTTTCACAATTTTCCTCGCTTTACACAATTATAGTATATCACTATTATTCATCAATATCAAATCTTAACACCAAAATGTTTTTGTCACCCTCGCGTTTGTAAACCATTTCTTTTGTATTCATCCTTGCAAGCATCAGGCCCATACCGCCCGAATCAAGCTCTTCGAATTCTTTTTCATGGAGCTTTGCATTGACCGGATCAAACGGTAATCCGTTATCCGTAAAAAAAACTGACAATCCGTCATCTGTTTGTTTCAGCGCAAAGCTCACTTCATCTGCTTTGGAATAATTTATAATATTTGAAAATATTTCTTCACAGACAAGTATGATGATCTTTGATCTTTCATTTTTGCCCAGTGTTGATAATACTGTATGTTTCAATCCGTCAAAAGAACGGATATCACAGGCATTTTTTTCTTCATAAATAATGTTTTCCATTGACCACCCCACTGAATCTGACATCACTCTTTTATATTTATTTTTTTGTCCAATCCGATCATTTTCAAAACAGACAGTATTTCAGATGACACATTTATAACTGTGAGTGCTCCGTTCATCTGCTTATATGCAACGATGATCTGTCTGATCCCTGTAGATGAGATGTACTCAAGTTTTTCCATATCAAGTACAAGCTGCTCCACACTGTCATCAAGCTCATTTAACGCCTGTGCAAGAGCCGGGGCATTTTCGGTGTCCATCCACCCCTCCAGATACAGTACTGTTTTGCTTCCTTCTTCTTTTTTTTCGATATTCATTTATGAATCGCTCCTTTCAGATGATTTTTTCAAAAATAATAGGAACTATTATGTCAAGTGATTGCTCGTCCATCATCAGATCATGTTCGTGTGGTGTATGTATGATCTGAAGATTATTTTTGTCACAATAATTCTCAAAATTTCCGGCTTCAAACTGCATCATTTTTTTCCAATATTTACTGTCTTCACCGGTAGCTCCTGCGGGTATCTCATCAGGCTTAAAATAAGTCACATCTCCCTGATATAATGACGGTGTATGTTTCCTGATATCCTCAGCAACATGGAAAGCATTGTTTACCATGGCATCGAGCATTCCGTTTTCCCGAAGCTCTGTAAACAATGGACAGGTCTCAAAATAATGCCTGTCTATCTTTGAAAACATCCCTTTTGACATATCGCGAAGCTGTTTGGAATCAAGTGCATGTGAATCAAGCATAAACAAATGCCTAACCTCCTCGCCTGCCTGTTCAAGCTGACAAGCCATCTCGTGTGCGACTATACCGCCGTAGCACCAGCCTCCCAGTATATACGGTCCTTCTTTTTGCCAGGTTTTGAGTATCCTTATATAGTTTTTTGCGATATTTTTGATGCCGTAGACAGCCTCCTCCGGGTGGTAGAGATTGTATGGCTCGATAACAGCAAACGATACTCTGTCTCTGAGTCTGTCCGCCAACTGATAATACGCTTCGCTTCCGGAATTTCCCGTGTGTACAAAAATAAGCTTTGGTTTTTCGGTCTGGGTGTATATGTATATTTCCGGTTTTTCATCCGAGCTGCCCATAGTCTTCATTGGTGCTGCGACTTCATCCGGGGCATTTTTCTTGTCGTCCTCAAGTCCGAATGTCAGTATCTCGCACCAATCATTGATAGAGACATCCTCAGGATAGTCTGATTTCAGTATCTCCATCAAACGCGTGATACATCTCCTAAACATCACCTCATCAACAGCGATACCATACGATGTCACGCACAAAAAGTTTCTCTCTTTTGTATGTATGCTATACACCTTGACCAAGCTGTCGCTTTGCAGATCGACTGATTCCGCCTGGATCTGACTTCTGAGCGATGCCATTTCACGACTGCCAAAGGTTTGTTTTTCTATCATCTGCAGTGGGATCCTGCGATCCGTGATCACCTGCTGTATGACCGAAACATCTTTGAACACGACAGATGCGCGCAAAAGCGGGTTTTCATCCGCAACCGTATCAAATGCGCTTCGAAGGCTTTTTTCGGATAATTGACTATCAACCTGCAAAAACCATGTCGTACGAAACTCAGCACGATCAGGATGAAGAATGTGCATAAACAACATTTCATCCTGTTTTGGTGAAAGCGGCAAGACTTTTTCTATATGCTCACCGCGTGAAGCAAAGCTTTTTTGGATAGCGCTGTACTCCTCTGCAGTCCAAAAATGCTCATACGAAACCTCTGCCGCTTCGGCTATTTTTCTCAATTCGTTTAACTGAACTATGCGGGCACCGCTTATGCGGATTCCCTGCCTCCTAAGCTGCACCGCGTACTGCATAGCATTTAACGAGGTCCCTCCGATATCCGTAAACCTATCGTCGGGTCCGATAAATCCGTCCGGCTTCAAAACATCAGCCGCAGTTATCACTATGCGCGAGATAAGCTCGCTGTCAAGCACTCCGCTGGTTCTGTGTCTGCTTTTGGGTTGCGGAAGCTCGCGCCTGAGTATCTTGCCATTGGCGTTTCGAGGAAACTCATCCACATGGATCCATATATCCGGGACCATATACTCCGCAAGATACTTGGAGATCTCCTCTGTCATTTTGTTTTGGTCGATGTCTTTGTCAGCCTCATAGTAGCAGCACAGATGCTCCGTACCGCTTACTGTTTTTACAAGTACCACCGTCTCACCGACATCTTCTCTGTCAAGTCTTGCAGCGGCGCGTGCGATCTGCGCCTCTACCTCGCCGGTCTCGATACGAAAACCGCGAAGCTTGACCATGTTGTCGGTTCGACCCAATATCACGCAGTCGCCCTCCGGTGTAAATGAAGCTCTGTCTCCGGTCCTAAACCAGGAAGCACCGTCCAGCTCTATCCATTTTTCACTGCTAAGCTCAGGCAGACCATAGTAACAGCGTGACATATAGCGCCCCGAAACCAAAAGCTCACCGGCCTCACCGGGTGCAGTCCGCTTCAAGGCCTCATCAACTATCATTACAGCATTGTTTTCCCATGGCTTTCCGACAGAGATGACCTCTTCATCGCCGAAGACTTTTTTGGCCATGACACCCGAAAGCTCAGTGCTTCCATAGCTGTTTATCAGAAAAATGTCCTGATTGTATGGACGGAAATTTCTAAGCTTTTCGCCCGCCGCAAAAACATTTCTTCCGCTTATATCGTAGTCCTCCGCCAGTATGACAGCAAGCCCTGCCGGCAGAAAAATGTGTGTGATATCCGCTTCGCAGATAAACTGATAGAGTGACACAAGGTCTTTTCTCGCAACCTCGGGAGCTATACAAACAGTACCGCCTTTTGATAGCGGACCAAGCAGATACATCTGCGAACCGACAAACGAAAAGCTTGACATGACACCCGTACGGGTTTTTTCATCCATCGCCGCGCCGTCAACAGAGTTGATCCAGTCCGCTATGTGCACCATCATTGCCTGATTGTGCAGCACTCCTTTTGGGTTTCCGGTAGTTCCGGAGGTATACAAAAGCATCGCAGGCGAGAGCTCATCAAGCTTTTCATCGGGCTTTTCAAAAGTATACTCCCCTGTCAGCTCGTCGAGAAATATAACCCTATCCTCGGGAAAATCAAGCTTTTTTCTCTCCCATAATGCACGGACTGTGAGAACTGCCTTGGCCTGAGAGTCCTTCAGGATGTATTGAAGTCTCTCTATGGGATAGACATCATCCATAGGGATAAATACCCCGCCCGCTCTAAGCACCGAAACAGTACCAAGCAGGATACTTTTGGAGTATGTCACATAGATCGCTGCGGCGTCTCCGGTCTCTAACCCAAAGCTTTTTAGCATGCCGGCGACAAGATTGCTTTTTTTTACAAGCTCTCCGTAGCTCATCTCTCCGTCCATATCGATAAGCGCAGGTTTATCCGGATGCTCAGAAGCGTACTGATCTACAAGTTCATGAAGCATCATTTTTCAATTCCTCCAAAAAAGCCCTTTTGCTCAAGATACTTAAGGAATCTCACAATGTATGATACTCCCGTCTCAGGCCACGAAAAGCCAAGTCTTTCAAGTATCTGTGTAGTGAGAGAATTATCACAGCTTTCAAGACCTATCTCACTTGTATTGTCATTACTGTTGTACGCAGCGAGACTTCCGACTGCTTCTCTTGTTTTTTCATCAGCAAGCGCATCGTTAAATGCCGATTCAAACTCAGCGGGTTCAACTCCTTTTATGTCAAATCCTTCTTCCTTAAATGCAGTGACCACATCTCCCATCAATGGTCTGTGTGGATTTAACGGTATGAAGCAGACACATTCTTTTGGAGTTGTTGCTATCGCTACCACGGCTTTTGCAAGACAGTCAATAGGTGAAAACTCAACTATCTCATTTAATGCTCCGTATGGTATGATCCCAAGTGTCTGATACGCTTTAAATGTATTCATATAATTATTTGTAGAATAATTTATCTGGAATCCGCCATCTCTAAGCCTCGGCGCAAGGTTACCCACGCGGAGGACTTTTGCACTTAAATTATGCTCTATTATTTCTTCATAGACATGTCTTTCTGCCATAAATTTTGAGTGTACGTATTGGTTATTATCAACAGTCTGTCCGTAGTAGAATCCATGCTCATCAAATACAAAGCTCTCGGGCGGCATTCCGTTTTTGCGGGCACCTGCCACACTTCCGGTAGAGATATGCACCAGACGGGCATCGTTTTTTAAGCACCATTTTGTGATGTTTTTAACCGAGTCGACATTGGTGCGCTCGATCTCATTTCCTCTCGCAAAATGCTTGACGCTTGCAGCACAGTTGATGACGGTCATTTTTTCCGTCGGTGCCTCAAACGACATAAGTGAGTCAGCGTTGGTCGCATCTCCCTCGATCACGGTGATCCTGGAATCAAACAGTGCTTCGTAATCATCCTCAAAATAATACTTAAGAATGGATTTCAGCCTGTTTTTGCCGCTCTCATCTTTTCCGGGACGGACAAAGCAAAATACTTTGTTGTCATGCTCTGTGATCAGTTCGTGAAGTACGTGGCTACCGAGATATCCCGTTCCTCCGAACAAAAGCACATCATTAAGTGGCTGACTCTGTCCGTTTAAAAATGCCTCGATCGTGTTTTGCGACAGAAGGTCATTGATCTTGGTGTAGTCGTATCCGTCAGTTCCTACAGTCGGAATCTCCGATGGAGTTTCGCTTGAAGTTGTCTGTTGCAAGACAGATGATTCTTTTTTGTCTCCGTCTATAAACTCCGCTATATCACGCGGTGTCGTATGACTGAACACATCGTTGTATACGATGCTGTAACCGGCTTTTTCCGCTGCCACTACGACCTTCATCGCAAGTATCGAGCTACCGCCTATATCAAAGAAGTCATCCTCTGCACTTACCTTTTCAAGACCTAAAACACTTCCGAAAATCTCACAGAAGTCCGTTTCTGTTTTTCCTTCCGGTGCCACATATGCGGCTTTTTGAAGCTTTGGCTCGGGAAGTGCTTTTTTGTCTACTTTTTGATTTACGGTAAGCGGTATCTCATCTATCTGCATGATCACTGCAGGAACCATGTATGCCGGCTTTTGTGATTTGATATAATCCGTAAGCTTTTCGACATCCAGAGTCTCAGCTCCGACCACAAACGCAGTCAGATACTTTCCGCCACCCTCGTAATCATACACCTGCACCGTCACATCGTCGATTCCGTCATATCCACGGATCACGGATTCGACCTCTTTTGTCTCTATCCTAAATCCTCTGATCTTGACCTGACCGTCTTTTCGACCGACAAACTCGACATCACCGTTTTTGCGATAGCGAACGATATCACCGGTGTGATACATCCTAAACTCGTTAAACGGACAATCCTCATACGCCTCGGCAGTCTTGTCGGGGCGGTTTAGGTAACCTCTGCTGACCTGAGGTCCTGACAGACAGTACTCTCCCGCAGCGCCTGCCGGAAGTCTGTGTCCGGTCTTGTCAAGCACATAAGCGTGGATGGAACTCATAGGCTTTCCTATCGGAACATTTTTCTCCCATGCTTTGATAGGGAACAGACTCACGCCGCAGCAGTTTTCCGTTGGTCCGTATCCGTTTACGATCGTATAGGATAGCTTTGACGGATCGACAGCAGGGAGCTTTTCACCTCCCATTACGAGCATTCTAAATGATTTCAGCGTCGGGTAGTTTTGCAGGAACTGTACTCCGACCTGCGTGGTCAAAAGAGCGGCTGTTATGCCGGCATCATCAAAGTAATCCTTGAGTGCGCTGAGGTTCATCCTTGTTTCCTCAGGTATCAGATGAACTGTTCCGCCATTCAAAAGAGTACAGAAAATATCTGACATATTGACATCAAATCCAAACGAAGCGTACGCAGCAATCACATCATTTTTCGTATAGAAATCGTTTCGAACTCCGTGTGCGTAGGACACCAGGTTTCTATGCTCCAGCTGGCAGCCTTTGGGGACTCCGGTCGAGCCCGATGTGTAGAGCATCACAAACATATCCTCAGACTTTGGTCCCTCAGGTAACTTGGAAGCGTCCTCCATGCTGTACAGCTCGTTTACCGTCAAAACCGTGCCCTCGTACTCATCCACAAGTTCTTTAATCTCATCTTCTGCGATCAAAAGGCTGCAGTTTGCATCCTTAACCATGAAGTTCAGTCTTTCCTTCGGATAGCTCGGATCGAGCGGCTCATATGCAAGCCCGGCTTTCAGCGCTGCTAACGGAAGGATAAATACATTTTCATTTCTGTTTAGAAGTATAGCTGCAACCTCTTCGGCGAGATTTGTTTTGCCCGTTATCTCGCAGGCTTTTTTGTATATTTTTGCTGCGAGTCGGTCGGATAACTCGTCAAGCTCTCTGTATGTATATGCTTTGTCTCTGCAAACAGCCGCAACCTTGTCAGGCTGTGCTTTTGCATTTTTTCTAAATACGGATACAGCCGTGTCTGCTTTGTCATAGTCAAGATCCCAAGGCTTGTTGTAGCTATCGAGCTCTTTCCACTCTTCCTCTCCCGTAAGGCTTATCTGCGAAACTGTTTCTGAGCTCATCAGTCCTTGCACAACGTTTTCCACGCTCTGAACCAAGCCCTGCATCATCGAGTCGCTGTACATCGCGCTGTCGTATACAGCCTGGATACTCGCGTCGTTTTCATCGCCTATGATATATATACCGACAGGAAGCTTTGCGATGTCAGACTCGAGGCTTTGGACTTCTACGCTTCCGGCTTTTGTGCTGTAATCATTTATGACACCGATCTGATATGTGTAGGATGCAGCAGGATGGAAATCGTACTTACTTGCGATCCTTGCAAATGGATAATTTTCATGATCAATAGTATCTGAAAATCCACTCGCAACACGGCTTAGAAAATCCGATACTTTTTCGTCATTATCAAGTGAAATAACAAGAGGTAAAGTATTTACAAACATTCCCAGGGTATTTCCGAGTTTAAGGTTACTTCTGCCGTTTGAAATAGTTGCTATGGCAACTGTATCCTCACAGACATATCTCGCATATGTTATGTAGCTTGCTGCGAGATAAACCGCTGCCGGAGTCACACCCTGCTGTTTGGCAAATTCTTTTACTTTTGACAGATCCGTAGATATGGATACTTCTTTTTCTGTATGAGGTATCCCCTCCTCGTACACATCGGCAATAAGGCTTGTGGCATCCTCCATTTCTGCCATTCTTCCCGCAAAGAAGTCTTCTGCTTCCGGTGCTATTTTTTCATCGGCAACAAAATCATAATAATCATATTTTTCTTTTTCTATTTCTATGCCATCAAGTGCCTGACATATCTGCTCAAAGAAAATGTCCACGGAGGCGCCGTCTGAAACCAGATGATGCATATCAAACAATAGATACAATGAGTCTGCCTGTATGATCTCAAATCTCACGACGGGACCATTTTTCAGATCAAACGGGCGTACAAACGAGGATCTGTGGTTTTTAAATTCCTCTGCTGACATCTCAAGTACAGGGAGCTCAAGCTTGTGATCCGGTATCGGCTCCTGGATTATCTCGTTGTTTTCATCGGGTATGAATCGACAAAAGATATAAGGATGTGCGTCCGTAACTGTTGTCACGGCATTTTTTAATTGTTCCTGAGTGATGCCCTCGGGGAATTTCATAAGCATTGGCAGATTGTATCTGACAGATTCGGGGTTCGCCTGGCAATCCGCATACACTCCCTGCTGTGTGAAGCTCAAATGACAGGAGGTTTTTCTGTCACCTTTGTCGGCAGGACTCTCATCTGTTTTTTCCGTTGTTTTTGCGTCGCCATTGAGCAGTTTGGCAAGGATGGCATTTTCAACACTCTGGATACAGCCTTCGGCAACAAGCTCTCTCGGGTTTAGCTGTACATCGTATTTTTTGTATATCTGCATACTTAGCTGTATGCCTGAGATAGAAGTGAGACCGAGATCTCCAAATCTCTCCGTGATACCGAAATCACCGAACTTGATGATCTCAGCTGCGATAGACCTTATGTCTTCTTCGAGAACATTTAATGGAGCAGCCGGTGCATCGGACTCTGCTTTTTTTGTCTTTTTCTCCGGCTTAGGCAAAGCTCTTTTGTTTACCTTTTGATTTTGATTTAATGGTATAGCATCTATCTGCATAGTAACTGCCGGTACCATATAAGGAGGTTTTTTGGAAAGAATGAAATCATTCATCGCATCAACATCCACCTCTGAATCCGAAACTACATACGCAGTGATAAATTTTTCTCCCGTAGTTTCATCCTCAAAAGCCTGTACTGTAGCATCCTTGATCCCTGAGAATTCACGGATGATACTCTCTATCTCGGTAAGCTCGATTCGAAATCCCCTGACCTTCACCTGACTGTCATTTCGCCCGATAAAGTCAATATTTCCGTCCGGCAGATACCTCACTACATCACCTGTTCTGTAAGCGGTAGCATACTCCGGATCATCAGAAAAAGGATTTTTGATAAATACTTTTTCTGTCTGCTCGGGTCGATTCAGATACCCACATCCCACACCGCGTCCGGCGATCAGAAGCTCGCCCGGCACGAGCGGCGGCAAAAGATGAAGGTTTTTGTCAACCACATAGAGCTTGACATTTCGCATTGCTTTTCCTATAGGGATCCTGCGATAGAATCTGTCAATCTTGAAAATAGAACAAAGGATGGTACACTCCGAGGGTCCATAGCCATTGTAGAAATCTGTTTCTCCCTCCACCGGCTGTACCGGTGTCATCTTTTCACCGGCACCGGTCAGGTGCTTGAGCGTCGGAACTCTGGCCGCGGTATAAAACTGCCTTGCCACCTGGGTGGTCATGATCGAATGAGTGATCTCGTGGCGATTGAACCATTTTTCCATAGCCACCAGATCCAGTCGCAGCTCCTCCTCGACGATATAGACACATCCACCACAGGTCAGTGTGGGATATGTATCCATCATGATCACATCAAAACCAAAGCTTGCGTAAGCGGCTGAACGGGTATTCTCATCATATCCGAAATCCTCGTGACCAAACCAGCAGTAATTACACAGATTGTAGTGAACAAGCCTCACGCCTTTTGGTACACCCGTTGTACCGGAGGTGTAGAGTAAAACAAAAAGATCCTCCGGCTCCGGATGATCTTTGATCTTTTCGCATTCCGGAAGCGAAGGAATATCCTTTGTCAAAAGCACAGGGCCGTCGTATTCTGATACCTTTTCAAGCAATGCCTCGTCCGCGATCAAAACCTTGCACGCAGCATCCTTCACCATAAAGTTGAGTCGCTCAACCGGGTAGCTTGGATCGAGCGGCTGGTAGCCCGCACCTGATTTCAGCGCTCCGAGCGCAGCTATAACAATGTACTCACATCGCGGGATCAGTATGGATACCACACTTCCACGCCCTACGCCTTTTGAACGCAGATACGAAGCGATACGCTCACTGGTCTCATCCACCTCGCGATATGTGAAAAATCTATCTTTGAAAAAAACTGCCGGTTTATCGGCGTATTTTTCTACTGTTTCACGAAACATCGTGACGATATCCGACACCGGATCAGGGTGTGCAGTTTCATTGAATCCATCGATCAGAGCTCTCACCTGAGCAGTCATAAGGCTGATATCTCCGGGTGCGGTCTGTGCCAGGTACTCCTGCGCCGCCTTATCGACACATCCCGCAAAGATCATCATAAACTCTTTGCTAAATATATCGCTCCTGTACTTAAACTCAAATCTCACATTTCCGTCTGCAACAGCAGTCTGCATGGAGATCGGTGCTCCCTCATCCGGCATCAATGATACCTGCTCCACATCATCACCACCGATCTTTTCCACATCCTTGCCGGAAAAGCGAGCGATCACATACGAGTAAACATCGACGAAAAAATCTTCTTTTTTCAATCCTGCTGATCCGCAATACGCTTCTATCGCATCGTCACTGATCACCGTGTCCAGCGAAACACCGGCAAGCGAAGGCTCCTCTCCCTCTACATCGCTATCCGGATACATACTTAAATCCACATCAGCAGTCTGATCTGCAGGTGAAAAAGGCTGCGGATCCACAAATGAAAATCTGTTTTCTTCCATCGATCATACCTCCTGTTATTTGATTTATAAGCAAATCACCCAAATACATACATTATACCTCTTTTTTCTAAAAATGTAAAGAAAAAGCATTCGCATGTATCATTTGAAAAATGCCGATTTCTCAGCATTTTTGATCACAAACAAAAAAACGAGAGTCGCGAAAACTCTCGTTTTTTGTAAAAACGCTTTCATTGACAGTGATCAATCAGCTTTTCTGACTTTTTTTGATATGGCATTTCCAAGCCCTTGTGTCAGCATAACCATCAGGATAAGTATCGTCACAGTTGTCCACAGCACATCCGTCTGATATCTGTAGTATCCATACTGCAGTGCTATAGCACCGAGTCCACCACCTCCTATGACACCCGCCATAGCTGAGTATCCCAGGACAGTTGCAACGTTTATCGCGCCGCCGAGCAAAAGCGAGGGTGTTGCTTCGGGCAATATAAAGTGAATAATAACATATACCGGCGAAGCACCCATAGAAACCGCTGCCTCTATGATCCCCGGTGAGACCTCGCAAAGCGACGACTCAACCATCCTGGCAACTATCGGGATCGCACCGATGGTAAGCGGAACTATCGTTGCCACGGTTCCGATGGATGAACCCGTGATAAATCTAGTGACCGGTATAAACAAAACAAGCAATATCAAAAAAGGTAACGATCTGAACACATTTACGATCAGACCGATCACAAAGTTAAGTGGTCTGTTTTCAAGTATCCTTCCTTTTGCAGTAGCATACAAAACAATGCCAAGCGGAAGACCTATGATATATGCAAACAGTGCCCCGAAAAACGTCATTTCCACGGTCTCCAGGATACCTTTTATAATAGCATTTATAATGTAATCACTCATCTTTTGTCACCTCCTGGATCCCGAGGCCTTTTTTTGTAAAATATTCGATTATTATTTCCTGATCATTTTTGCTCTCGGGTAACTCCAAAACCATCTGCCCGTAGCCTATGCCGCATACACTTCTCGTATTGGCACTGAGTATCGTCACTGATTTTCCCGTGTCTTTTACAAGGTTTGATATGAATGGCTGACTGGCTTCATGTCCGTCAAAAACAATCCTTATCAGGCGGCTGTCAGGGCCCGACGGATCAAATGGATTGCTTGGAAATACAAGTTTTTTTGCAGAGGCAGACTTAGGTGCGCGGAAAACCTCTTTTACATCCCCAACCTCAGCCAGGTTTCCATCGTCTATGATCGCTACTCTGTTACATATTTTTTCGACTACCGACATCTCGTGAGTAATGATAATAATAGTCAGTTTTCTTTTTGCATTTATTTCATTCAGAAGTTCAAGTATCTCTGCCGTGATCTTTGGATCAAGTGCACTTGTTGCTTCGTCACAAAGCAAAACCTTCGGATCAGCAGCCAGTGCTCTGGCAATGGCAACACGCTGTTTTTGACCTCCCGAAAGTCTTGACGGGTATTCTTTTTTCTTTTCCTCAAGCCCCACAACCCGGAGCATCTCGAGTGCTTTTTTTCGCCTCTCGGCTCGCGGTACTCCGGCTATTTTTAACGGCTGCATAACATTGTCTATAACTGTTTTTTGTTGAAGCAGGTTGAAACCCTGAAATATCATGGCGATAGATCGTCTCGCTTTCCTGATCTCACGGGAAGACAGATCAGCCAGGTTTTGACCGTAAAAATTCACGCTTCCGCCGGTCACTTCCTCAAGCCTGTTCAGTGTCCTTACAAGTGTTGATTTACCTGCTCCGCTCATTCCGATGATACCAAATATCTCACCTTCTTTTATCTCAAGGTTTACATCCTTTAGAGCGTGAAAGCTTTTTCCGTCGTTATTGTATACCTTTGATACATTTTCAAGTTTAAACACAGTTGACAATGCTTTTACCTTCTTTCTAATTATGCAAGCTTCAGTACTTCTACAAATGCGGTCTCATCAAGCGGAACATAATGTCCCACAGGACCGTTTTTCGTGGCTCTTTTGGCCATTATCTCAAAATCGGAATCATCTATACCAAGCTCTGAAAGAGTTGTTTTTAATCCGATCTTTTTGAAAAATGCTTCGAGTATTTCTGATAGTTTATATGCTCTTTGTTTTTCCGAATAATCATGCGCATCGACTCCGTAAACTCTGGTCGCAAGCTGCGCAAGTCTCCATGGTTTGATCTGTGCTGCATACTTCGTCCAAGCGACAAAAACAACTGCCATTCCCTCACCATGAGTCACCTCGTACTGCGCTGAAAGCTCGTGTTCGATCCTGTGCGAACCCCAGTCTGCGCTACGTCCTGCATCGAGGAAATTGTTGTGAGCGACACTTGCAAGCCACTGGATCTCTGCTCTGGCATTGATGTCCTGCGGATCCTCCAACAGACGATCTGCATTTAATAATAGTGCTTTTATGGCTCCCTCTATCAGATAGTCGGTGGTGTCGGAATACTTTTCATCCGAAAAATACCGTTCAAGCAAATGAGCCAAAACGTCCGCCACCCCGACAAAGGTCTGATACAGTGGAAGGTTTAGTGTAAACCTCGGATTCAATATGGCAAACTTCGGGATAATCCTGTCATCCTCAAATCCGAGTTTCCATTCTCCGTTTGAAATAATGGCAGCGTTGGAGGTCTCTGATCCACTCGAAGCCGTGGTCGATATCACGCCTATCGGAAGTACCTCCTTCGGCGAAATACCTTTCTCAAAGAAATCCCAAGCATCACCCTCATAAGGGATTCCAAGAGCTACCGCTTTGGCGGTATCTATCGAGCTCCCTCCTCCAACTGCCAGAACAAAATCAACATGCTCTTTTTTTCCGACTTCGACGAGCTCCCTTACAAGATCAATTTCGGGATTTGGCACTACATTGCCGTTCTCGATCAGCGGTATCCCAAGACTTTTTGCAGCCTCTGTTATCTCTGCGTGTATGCCGAGTTTTTTTACAAACTCTCCGCTATATACAAGCAACAGCGATGTCACGTGGTTTTCCTGCAGCAGTTTTTGTATGCTTTTTTCACTATCTTCTCCAAAAACTATTTTTGCGGGATTATAGTACTCAAATCCTTTCATTTTTCTCGTCTCCTTCGGTTAATTATTCTTTATTATTTACTGGAGCGGTACTACGGCGCCGTCGTACTTTCCGTTTATAAAATCAGAGATCTCTTTGCTCTGCAAAACCTCTACAAGAGTTTTGATCGCAGGATCGTCTTTTTTTGCCGGCGAAGTAGCTATTATATTTCCATAGGTTTTTGCTGCAAGTCCGTCATTTGCCTCTACAGCGAGCGCATCCTTGACCGAAAGCCCACCCTCGATAGCGTAGTTTCCGTTGATGACTGCAACCTCAACATCAGGAAGCGACTTTGCAAGCTGCTCCGGAGCAAGCTCTTTGAACTCGATCTTTTTGGGATTCTCAACGATATCTGCTACAGTTGCCTCGATACCTGCGTCATCCTTGAGCTTGATGATCCCCTCCTGTGCGAGCAAAAGAAGTGCTCTTGCCTCGTTTGTCACATTGTTTGGAACTGCTACAACAGCACCATCCGGAAGGTCTTTCAGGTCCTTTGTTTTTCCTGCGTACACTCCAAACGGCTCGTAGTGGATAGCACCAACCGAAACAAGGTCTGATTTGTTTTCCTCATTGAACTGATCCAGATACGGCACGTGCTGGAAATAGTTTGCGTCAAGGCTCCCTTCGATAACTCCTGTATTTGGTGTTACTGAATCCTCAAGCTGAACTACTTCAAGGTCTATACCTTTTTCTGCAAGGATCGGTTTTGCCTCTTCGAGTATCTCCGAATGAGGTGTGATGTTTGCTCCTACTTTGAGCGTTGTCCTTTGCTCAGGACTTGTAGTCCCCGCCGCCGACTCTTTCGGCGCTCCGCATCCTGTTGCCGAAACGGCGATCGCAAGTGAAAGTGTTGCTGCTACTACCTTTGTTAAAAAATTCTTTCTCATAGTTTTTCCTCTCTTTCCGGAGCATAAGCTCCTGTCTCTTTCTTTTTTTGGATAGTTTCTTTCTTTAATGGATAATTATTTATGATAAACCCTCTGGCACATTCCGGATCTGCGTCATCGGAGTATATCCTGTATTCACTTGATATTCTCGCGCCATGTAGCCGGCTTAAACTCTCCCTTAAGCGGAAGAAGTCTCTCGTCAACATCTACTCCAAGCACTGAGTTGAAGTTATTTGTTGCCTG
Organism: uncultured Lachnospiraceae bacterium; assembly: GCA_947166015.1. Taxonomy (GTDB): domain Bacteria; phylum Bacillota; class Clostridia; order Lachnospirales; family Lachnospiraceae; genus Eubacterium_F. The sequence goes on along the minus strand of CAMVCQ010000020.1, from coordinate 732 downwards.
CATCTGTGCACCGAATCCGACAATTATAATGATCTCTGTATCTGTATAGTATTTTCTGAGTCCATTAAGAAGCTCATCTGATACTTTTGTAGGATCTTTGACTATCTGTGCACCAAGCTGCTGAAGCAGTTTTTCGTTTTCCTCCAAAACAAGGTTTGCAGGATCAAGTCCAAGCTCTTTGAGATCACTGATGAAAAACAGTGAGCACAGCTGGCATCCGTTTGTCGTTGATACGGAATGTGCATAGATCGTAGCTGCCCTCAAACCTACGGTTTTCTCAAGGCTTGCCCAGCTGTCATACCATCCCATAAATGCGAGATATGTACCATAATCCTGAAGCATCACAAGCTTCATGTTTGTGATCTTTCCTTTTGAGTTCAGATCATCATAAGCTGCCTTTGACTGAGGATCGAGTTCCTCCGGTGTTTTTAAGTTTACTCTTGCCATTTTTGTGTCTCCTTTTCTATTGTGTTTTGTATATACTTAACCGAATTTTTATTCAGTATTTATTCTGTATAAATACTGTTATTTTTTTCGGTTTTTGTATCTTAGTTTTAAGTGAAATCATTCATACAATCCTTTGCTCAGATACCTGTCGCCCCGGTCCGGGAATATCGTAACTATATTTCCATGCTCTATTGTTTTTGACAGCTTTATGCTCGCCGCAAGTGCTGCCCCTGAGGACGACCCTGCAAATATGCCTTCTTTTTGAGCAAGAAATCTCGAAGCCCA
>CAMVCQ010000019.1 GCA_947166015.1 uncultured Lachnospiraceae bacterium | reverse complement strand
AAAAGACTGCATTTAAGATAACCAGAGTCGGTCAGCTTGTTGCGAACGAAGCTTCAAAAAGACTTGGAATACCGTTTGGTATCATAGACCTTTCGCTTGCGCCTACGCCTGCAATTGGTGACAGCATAGCGGAGATTTTTGAGACGCTTGGACTCGAAAGAGCCGGTGCACCCGGTACGACAGCAGCACTTGCAATGCTAAACGATCAGGTAAAAAAAGGCGGTATCATGGCGTCAACTGCGGTAGGAGGACTGAGCGGTGCATTTATCCCGGTAAGTGAGGACCAGGGAATGATAGACGCCGTAAATGACGGAGCGTTGACGATAGAAAAGCTCGAGGCTATGACTTGTGTTTGCTCGGTGGGACTTGATATGATCGCGATCCCCGGCGATACGCCTGCGACTACGATATCGGGTATCATTGCGGATGAGATGGCGATAGGAATGGTTAATTCAAAAACGACTGCAGTCAGGATCATCCCGGTGATCGGCAAAAAAGTCGGAGAGACTGTCGAGTATGGAGGACTGTTTGGAAGTGCGCCGATTATGCCGGTTAATTCATTCTCCTGCAGCGACTTCATAAATCGCACAGGAAAAATACCCGCACCGATACACAGCTTCAAAAACTAAATTTTTGGATTTAAAAGGCGATTATGGAAGAATATCGATTGATAAAAAAATACCCCGTCCACCAAGGAAATGTAATGGATTTTTATGAATGTGAGATGGGACTTGCAAACGATGAAACTGCTAAATGGGATCTTGTTGAGCATCCCGGAGGTGCGGCTGTTTTGCCAATCGATAAAGACGGAAGCATAATCCTTGTCAGACAGTACAGAGTCGGTGCAGATGAAAAAATGATCGAGATCCCGGCGGGAAAAGCAGATGCCGGCGAGACGCATATCAACTGTATCAGACGCGAATTAAAAGAAGAGATTGGCTGTGTGAACTGCAAGCTTGAGCTTCTATGTGAGTTTATGCCGGCGCCTGCGTACAGTAGCGAGAAAACGGACATTTTTCTTGCAACGGATATAGAGCTTGCTGAGTCGGATCCGGACGATGATGAATACATAGATATCATCAGACTTTCGGTGGACGATGTCAAAAAAATGATCCGAAGCAAAGAGATAACAGACGGAAAAACAATAGCCGGATTTATGACTTATCTGGCTGAAAAACAAACAATATAATGGGTGGAAAAAGATGTTAGATGTAAAAGTAGAGATTTATAACACGCTATCAAAAAAAGTTGAGGAGTTTGTACCGAACGAAGAAGGAAAAGTCGGGATGTATACTTGCGGACCGACTGTGTATCATTACGCGCATATCGGTAACCTTCGTACATATATATGCGAGGATGTGCTCGAAAAAACGCTGAGATTTATCGGCTATGATGTCAAAAGAGTTATGAATATAACCGATGTCGGCCATCTCTCAAGTGACGGAGATACCGGTGAGGACAAGATGCTTGCCGGTGCAAAAAGAGAGCACAAATCAGTGATGGATATCGCGAAATTCTATACGGATGCATTTAAGTCTGATGCCGATAAGCTCAATATCCGCTGGCCTGATGTGGTTGAGCCCGCGACTAATTGCATTTCGGAATTTATACATATGGTTGAAGTGCTGCTTGAAAAAGGATACGCCTATGTGGCCGGAGACAATGTCTACTTTGATACATCAAAGCTCGATGATTACTATGTGCTTTCTGCTCAAAACGAAGAAGAACTTGTAGTCGGAGCAAGAGACGATGTTGACGAGGATACAAACAAAAAGAACAAAGCTGACTTTGTACTGTGGTTTACGAAATCAAAGTTTGAAAACCAGGAGCTCAAATGGGACAGCCCTTGGGGCGTTGGCTACCCCGGTTGGCATATCGAGTGCTCCTGCATAAGTATGAAGCACCTTGGCGAGTATATGGACATTCACTGCGGTGGCGTGGACAACATTTTTCCGCATCACACAAATGAGATAGCGCAGAGCGAGTCCTACCTGGGACATAAATGGTGCAATTACTGGTTCCATGTGAATCATTTGAATACTACAAACGGAAAAATGGCGAAATCAAAGGGTGGATTTTTGACAGTTGATTCACTTGTGGAGAAGGGCTATGATCCTATGGTTTACAAGTTCTTCTGCCTGCAGAGCCATTACCGTAAGCCGCTTGAATTCTCTTTTGAGGCGCTTGACAATGTGAAAAATGCCTATGACAAGCTTGCCGGCAGGATCAAAAGACTTAATGTCAATGCTGACAATATCAAAAAAGCGATATCTGATGCAGCCGGGGCTGATGACGGAAAGCGTGATCTGACCGATGGCAGCGCGTACAGGGCACTTGCGAACGACAAGGATGTATATGACAGCTTTGAGAAAAGCTTTGCCACGGCACTTGCAGGAGATATAAACACTTCATCTGCGATCACGGTATTGTATGATGTTTTGAAAAATGACACGGATGATACCACGAAAGCGGCTATTGTTCTAAGGTTTGATGATGTACTCTCGATTGGCATTGCAGATATTCTTGCAAATGCATCAACCGGTGCAGCAGATGCAGGGGCGCCGGGAGCTGCAGATGTCGATGACGAGCTTTTGGCATACATCGAGGAGAGCATACAAAAAAGAGCGCAGGCAAAGAAGGACAAAGACTTTGCAACTGCCGATGCGATCAGGGATGAACTGCTTTCAAAGGGCATAGTCATCAAGGACACCAGAGAGGGCACAACCTGGGAAAAAGCATAAAAATGCCCTGCCGCCTGATCTTGATTGGATGAAGGTCGGTCAACAACCCAAAATGTGAACAAACGCACAACAAATTGACATTATTTGAACATATTGATGGATTATACTGTGGTTTGTGAAACAGAATGTACGATGATTTGTGAAACATCGTGTAAGTTGATTTATGAAACAGTAATTTAACCGGAAAGGATGATGAGCATGAGAGTGAACGGATTCATATCAAATATCAGCAAACGGATTTCAAAAAGAGTCGCTTTTGTTTTGGCGTGCGCTCTTGTGGTTACAAGCTTTGCGGGCGTACCGGGATTTGTCGGCGTTACGGATACAGCTTCAGCCAAAGCAGATGACATTGACGGCGCTGCGATGAAGGTAAGGTTTGATGACCCGACATATACCAAGGACAGTCCGGTAGTAAAAGCAAAAGCAGATCAGCTTTTTGAAGATATCAAAGAGTGCTACAGCAAAAGAATTGATACTGATGAATTTAGAACTAAGTTTAATGAAGTATCAAAAAGATTTGTTTATTATAAGATTGCAAAAGAAAGTAAGGACAAAAAATTTGATCTTACAAAAATTAAGACTTCAAATAATGAAAGTATTAATTTGATTAAAATGGCTTATGGTGGAGCAGGTAATTATTTTCCGGCAGAAGAGTTTACGCCTGAGGAAATGGATGAGTATGAACAGGATCAGTATGTTCTTGATAATCTTACTTCCCAGCAGACTGATTTGGTGCAGCAGTATACAAATGAGTTTTCGCAGTTTTTGATTATGATGAAATATGCATGTCTTGCTTCAAAAAAAATTATTGAATTACAAAAAACGGTTTTTTCAAATGAGACTTTTTATGATTTTCAAAGAAAACTCTTTGGCGAATACAATCCTAAAACAGATGATCAAAGAGGTATATCAAATGATAATTCGTCAGGATTTTTGGATATGTATTATACACAATATGTGAGACTTGCCGGACTTGATCATTTCAGTGATTGCTTGAATAACGATGAAGATGTATCTGATAATGATAAGCTCAAGCTGTATATTGTTAATAACAATTTGAATACTTCGACCAATGTTAATGTACCAGGAGGTTATGTTTCGCAGAAGGTAAATAGATTCAAAGATGCACCTGAGGGAGTTGTTGCGGAGGATACAGGAAATACTCTCGTGATTACCAGTATAATAGACGGAAAAGAACAAGAACTTAGGGTGCTTGACGGGATCGAATACAACATCGAATTTGATGAGAATGCCAAAAACCTCATAACAGATGTTTACGAGCTTTTACTTCGAAAATTCAATATCGAAAAGAAATATAAGGATACCAGAGCCTCTGTTGATTACCTGATATCTCAATACGGACTTACAAGTGAAGTGAGAAAGATCATCCAGGAGTTTATCGACTATGCAGATGAAAACGGTGGAAGAACAGTATATGCAAACCTGTATAATCATACCGAAATTGAAAAGTTTGTAGACGACTACATCGCTGTTAAAAGTTTTCTGGATAAGCTCTATAGCATCACCAAAATGCAGCCGGAGACACAAAAAGAAATATCATTTGCGATGGAGGTCTACAGCAATTACAATTCACTGACAGACGATCAGAAAGAGCTTGTCACAAGGGAAGACAAAGCAAAACTTGATGAACGGTGTGGAGTTCAAACGACGGTTGATGCTGTCAAAAAAGCAATTGCTACAGCAAAAAAAGCAATGGACGATCTGAAAGATGGCAAGGACGCTGTGTATACAAAATTCGCAGATGCTGTCATAACCGCTTCCAATAGTTACAATAACCTTGTGAAAGCATATCCAAAGGCCGAAGTCGAGGATATGATCACCAGAGAAAATCTGGCTATACTTAATAATGCTTCGGCGGTCAAAGAGTTTTTGGACAGAGTGAGAATTATTCTTCTCGATACAAAAGATGAAGATATGTGTGACAGGTACAGATACTCTATTGTTCCGATATACAATGATTATCAAACGATTGATTCCTCGCTGAAACCATATATTTACAACTGGGATGGTTTTACGGTTGTATACAATGACTGCAAGGCGGCTTTTGAACTCAGAGAGCGTATGGATAAGCTCAGCGCGGCAAACATCACTGATGATGAAAAAGAGTTGATGTCTATAAAGACTGCCTATGATGCTATGAATCCAAAAGCTAAATCGTATTTTGGCACAACTTATGAAACAACGCTTAATGAATTATTAAAACAGCTCAAAGAGATAAATGAAATTCATGCAAAAAGAGTGATCGATCTGATCAACAAAATAGGTGTAGTTACGGTTGAATCAGGAAGACTTATAGTTGATGCCGAGCAGGCGTACAGCGTTCTTACGGAAAATGAAAAAAAGCTTGTAGATGAAGTGAATTATCAGGTGCTTGTAAATGCAAGAGCACAGTACAATAATTTGAGAGCAGACATTTCATTTGTAAGGATAACCGGAGTGAAAAAAAGCTACGTCTATGCGAGGTCATCCATCAAGCCTGTTCCAGTTGTTACACTTGACGGCGTTACGTTGAAAAAGGGTGTGGACTACAAGCTTGAGTATTCATCCGATGTAAAAAATGTCGGGAAAGCTTATGTAACAGTAGTTGCTGTCGATGGTGGAAAGTATATAGGCAGCAAATCCAAATCATTTAGCATAGTGAAGGATTCCATAAGTGATGGTACTGTGTCGGGAGTGAAGAGTAAGTACAAGTACACCGGCAAAAAGATAAAGCCAACAGTTAAGCTAAAGGTAAATGGCTACACTTTGAAAAAAGGAACTGACTACACGGTTTCATACTCGAGTAACAAGAAAAAAGGAACCGCAAAGATAACCATCAAAGGAAAAGGAAATTACAAGGGAACAAAAACAAAGAAGTTCAAGATTGTCTGATTGATTTACGAAAGGAGGTACGGAATGAAAAATAATACTACTAACATCAAAAATAAGCATCACCTGACAAAGACGATTGCCGTACTGCTTTCGCTTAGCTTGACAATCAGCGGTCTAAATGTCGGTATTGCAAGAGCAGATCAGTCGCCTACATTAAAGGTTGTAAATGATGACGCTCCAGAAGAGAAAGCAAATACATTATTGAGTCTTATCAAGGACTGCGTCAAGTACGGGATTGATACTTCTGAATTTCGAACAAGTTTTAAGAAAGCAGAAGAAAAATACATGGAGCATCTTGGGTCCTCGGATAATGTTATAGAGGTTCTCGATACACTTCTTGGACAGGAAGGACCGAAATATAAAACAACTTTTAATAAATTACAGGAAGTGATAAATCTTGCCTACGAGTTTGAACAGGCTGTAACCAATGCAGACAGCATAGTTATCACATCCACTACTATCGGTGATTTCAAAAATGCAATGTCAGCTGCTATATCAAAGTACAATGAGTATAAGGCAAAATATGAGTCGGCAAGGTCTACAAGTGGCGGGGTTCTTGATACCTGCCTTCCGTCAACAAAAGTTGAGTATATATTAAACGACAAAACAACTGTTATCGAAAAATCATCAACAGGAGTACTGGAATTTGTGACGATGGCTTCAACTCGCTCGTATCTTGAGAGGTACCGGGAGCTACTTTGCAAATACAATGTTGAAGTTGGCTATGAAGTGCTTGTCTCAGCATCTTGCAGTACAGATGCACTTGAAACATATGGATTGGATGACGCTACTGAGGCGCAGATACTTGAGTTCGTTGCACTTGTCGAGGCAAACGGCGGAGAGGAAACAATTGAGAAGTTAAACGGCTTTAACGGTGATACGATAAAAAAATATCTTGAAAGGTTCAAAAACGTCAAAAACTTCAGAGACGCATTGAAAAATGTAGAGGAGAAGCCTTCAAACGGCGCGCAGATGAAGGTTGCGTTGTTTGCATACAGCTTATACGAAGGTCTTACCGAAGCTGAGAAAAAGATGGTTTCAGCATCTGACAAAAATGCTCTGGACAGAAAATGCCTGACCAATACCGGCATCAATGATCTTGTAGAGCAGATAGATGCCATCGAGTATGCAACAGATGACAAAACATATGCAACATTTACTGAGAATTACATCAAAGCTTACAATGCATACAAGGCGTTGCTTACAAAATATGATTCACTTACCGGAGTTGAGAGACTGATCTCAAACAGAGAAAAGCTTTTGGATGATTTTACCAAGGTAAAGGATCTGATCGATAGGATCAAGACATGCCTGAATGCTTCTGATATCGAAAAATGTGGGCTTTACACCGTGGACATGACCAGGATCAACAATGATTACAATGCTATGACAACTGACAGAAAATCGCGTATTTACAACTGGTCATTATTTGTTACATTGTTTACTGATACAAAGTCAGCGTATGATCTGAGAATCCGCGTTGATAAACTTATGCTTGCTCTGACTGCCGAGGACGAGACTGAGCTTAAGTCGATAAGGAGTGATCTCGAGGAGTTAAAAAACAAGCCGGAGTGTAAAGCGTATAATTATTTTGGACAGACTTATGAAAATAAGCTTGCGGCACTTGAGTATTCGTTGTATAATCAAATGAAAAACAATGCCTCAAAGGTTATGGAACTCATAGATAGGATAGGCACGGTTACGGCAAAGTCCGGAAATGCCATAGTAAAAGCGGAGAGCGCATACGCAGCGCTTGCGCCTTCGGAAAGAGAGCTTGTGACTAACTACGCAACGCTTTTGTCTGCCAGAGCAAAATATGATCAGCTTAGGATTGACCTTGCAAACGCAAGCGTTACAAATATCAAAACAGGTTATGTCTATACCCACGCAAAGATAAAGCCTGTGCCGGTTGTCAAGGTTGACGGAGTTACCCTTACAAAAGGAATCGACTACTCGGTCAGCTATACAAGCAACAAAAATGTCGGCAAGGCAACAGTTGTGATAACTGCTCTTGAAACCAGCGAGTACAAAGGGACATTCAAAAAGACATTTAAAATAGTAAAGGATTCTATAGCCGGTTCAGACAGTGGTGTTCAGGTGTCAAAGGTAAGTTCCAAGTATAAGTACACCGGCAAAAAAGTCAAGCCTGTACCAAAGGTTACGATCAAGATCAGTTCAACCAGATACACACTGAAAAAAGGAACTGATTACACACTTAGTTATAAAAATAATGTGAAAAAAGGAACGGCAACCCTGACTATCAAAGGAAAAGGAAACTACAAGGGAACCCGTACCGTGAAGTACAAAATAGTAAAATAATATCGAATTCAAACCAACTGGGTTTTTGAATTATAAACTAAAAACAAAACTTGGAGGAATCATGGACTACAAAAAAGCGGGAGTTGACATCGAAGCCGGATACAAGGCTGTGTCACTTATGAAAGAACATGTTGCATCAACAATGAGAGACGAGGTGCTTACGGGACTGGGAGGATTCTCCGGAGCATTTTCAATGAAATCATTTATGGGAATGGAAGAGCCTACGCTTGTTTCCGGAACTGACGGTGTCGGAACAAAGCTTAAGCTCGCATTTTTGCTTGATAAGCACGATACGGTCGGTATCGATTGCGTCGCTATGTGCGTAAACGATATAGCCTGCGCAGGCGGCGAGCCGTTATTTTTCCTTGACTATATAGCCTGTGGGAAAAATGAACCGGAAAAGATCGCTGGAATTGTAAGTGGTGTTGCCGAAGGCTGTCGTCAGGCAGGATGTGCGCTCATAGGCGGAGAAACCGCAGAAATGCCGGGATTCTATCCGGTTGACGAGTACGACCTGGCCGGATTTTCCGTAGGTATCGTAGACAAAAAAGATATGATTACCGGAGAGATGCTTCACGCCGGTGATGTTTTGGTGGGACTCGCAAGCTCGGGTATCCACAGTAATGGGTATTCTTTGGTCAGAAATGTGTTCTCGATGACAGAAGAAGCACTTGCAAGAAAGTACGACTGTCTTGAGAATGATCTTACACTTGGAGAAACACTTCTTACTCCGACAAAGATATATGTAAAAGCTCTCAAATCGATCAAGGACAGCGGAATCACTATCAAGGCCTGCAGCCATATCACGGGTGGCGGCTTCTATGAAAATGTTCCGCGTATGCTTCGCGATCATATTCACGCAAATATTCATGTAAATAGTTTCAAGATTCCGCCTATATTCAAGATGCTTGCTCATGACGGTGATGTTGATGAGCAGGTGATGTTCAATACGTACAATATGGGAATAGGAATGATAGTTGCTGTCGATGCGGCTGATGCTGACAAGGCTGTCAAGGCTGCCTGTGATGCCGGAGAGACCGCTTATATTATCGGTGAGATTGTCGGTGGTGACAAGGGCGTGACATTATTAAATTAATGATGTTCAATTCAATATTTTGATTATAAAAATGTAATTATGTAAGTAAAACTATGGAGATTAAAAAAATCAAATGAAAGTAGCAGTTTGTGTGTCGGGAGGCGGAACAAACCTCCAGGCTATCATTGATAAGGTAAAAGACGGTACGATCACAAATGCCGAGATAGCACTTGTGGTAAGCAATAAACCCGGTGCTTATGCACTTGAGAGAGCCAAAAATGCGGGAATACCCACGGCGGTTATCGAGCCAAAGGCGTATCCGGACAGAGAAGCTTTCGGGCAGGCTATGATCGATGCGTTGAATAATGCCGGGATCGAGCTTGTTGTACTGGGAGGATATCTGGTGATACTTCCCGAGAACCTTGTAAAAGCATTTGAGGGAAGAATGATAAACATCCATCCCTCGCTTATCCCGTCACACTGTGGCGACGGATACTACGGGCTCAAGGTCCACGAAAGCGTCCTGAAAAGAGGAAACAAGGTCACGGGAGCAACCGTACACTTCGTAGACGAGGGAACTGATTCCGGACCGATCATTCTGCAAAAAGCAGTAGATGTACTCGAAGGTGACACGCCGGAAACACTCCAAAAACGCGTCATGGAGGAAGCTGAGTGGGTTATCCTTCCGAAAGCGATCGACCTTTTGGCAAACAAAAAAGTACAGATCATAGATGGAATCGCGCATATAGTTTAATTAAATTGAGGAGATAACAATGAAAGTACTTATAGTCGGCAGTGGCGGCCGCGAACACGCCATCGCAACATCAGTCAAAAAATCCCCCAGGGTAGACAAAATCTACTGCGCCCCCGGTAACGGCGGAATAGCAGGCGTTGCAGAATGCGTTGATATCGGCGCTATGGAATTTGATAAGCTTGCTGATTTTGCCGAGCAGAACAAGATCGACCTTACCATCATCGGTATGGATGATCCTTTGGTAGGCGGAATAGTAGATGAATTTGAAAAAAGGAATTTAAGAGTTTTTGGCCCGAGAAAAAACGCAGCAATCATAGAGGGCTCAAAAGCGTTTTCAAAAGATTTGATGAAAAAATACGGCATTCCTACTGCCGAGTATGAAAACTTCACAGACGCTCAAAAAGCATTGGAGTACCTTGATACAAAGCAGGCGCCCATAGTTGTGAAAGCTTCGGGGCTTGCACTTGGAAAAGGCGTTTTGATCTGCAACACCATAGATGAAGCAAAGGATGCGGTCAGATCGATCATGATTGATAAGCAGTTTGGTGATGCGGGAAATGAAATTGTCATAGAAGAGTTTTTGACAGGACGAGAGGTTTCCGTGCTGTGTTATTGTGACGGAACCAATATCAAACCCATGACATCGGCGCAGGATCACAAGCGCGCCAAAGACGGAGATCAGGGATTGAACACCGGAGGAATGGGTACATTTTCACCGAGTCCGTTCTATACCGAGGAAATCGAAAAATTCTGCGATGAAAAAGTATTTGCTCCAACTATGGCAGCAATGAAAAAAGAAGGCAGAGACTTTGTAGGAATCCTTTTCGTAGGGCTTATACTTACTGAAAACGGGCCGAAGGTGCTTGAGTACAATGCTCGTTTCGGAGATCCTGAGGCTCAGGTCGTACTGCCACGTATGAAAAATGACATAATAGAAGTTATGGAAGCCTGCATCGACGGAAAGCTTGATACGATCGACCTGCAGTTTGAGGATAACGCTGCAGTATGCGTCGTTCTTGCATCAGACGGCTATCCGCTATCCTATGAAAAAGGAAAAGAGATAACAGGACTTGATGCATTTGATGGAAAAGATGATTATTTTGTATTCCACGCAGGAACAAAAAAAGAAGGCGACAAAATCTTGACTAACGGTGGTCGTGTGCTTGGTGTAACTGCGCTTGGCAAAACACTCAAGGAAGCAAGAGCTAACGCCTACAAAGCAACAGAGTGGGTGAACTTTTCCAATAAATATATGCGCAACGACATAGGAAAAGCGTTGGATGAGGTATGAAATCAAAAATAATAATATAAATACCTGTAAAGAAAAAGGAGGAAAAAACAGATGTTTAGTTTTGATGAAGTAAGGAAAGCAGATCCGGAAGTAGCAAAGGCTATGGAGCTTGAGACAGGCAGACAAAATGACCATATTGAGCTGATAGCTTCGGAGAACTTTGTAAGTAAAGCAGTTATGGCAGCAATGGGTTCGACACTTACAAATAAGTACGCGGAAGGATATCCGGGAAAAAGGTATTATGGAGGATGTCAGTATGTAGATATAGTTGAAACACTTGCCATAGAGCGTGCAAAAAAGCTTTTTGGATGTACATACGCAAATGTTCAGCCTCACTCAGGAGCACAGGCAAATATGGCTGTGTTTTTCGCTCTCGTAAAACCGGGCGAGACTGTTATGGGAATGAACCTTGACCACGGTGGACATCTCTCACATGGAAGCCCTGCAAATATATCAGGAACTTACTACAACATTGTTCCTTACGGAGTTGATGATTCAGGCTTTATTGATTATGATGAGGTAGAGCGCATCGCAAAAGAATGCAAACCAAAAATGATCATCGCGGGTGCAAGCGCTTATTGCAGAAAAATTGATTTCAAGCGTTTTCGTGAGATTGCTGATGAGGTCGGAGCATTTTTGATGGTGGATATCGCTCATATCGCCGGACTTGTTGCTTCAGGCTATCATGAGAGCCCTATTCCTTACGCGCATGTAACAACTACTACAACTCACAAAACTCTCAGAGGACCGAGGGGTGGACTTATCCTCTCATCTGAGGAGTTTGCGACAGAGCACAAGCTCAACAAAGCGATCTTCCCGGGAACTCAGGGTGGTCCGCTTATGCACGTGATCGCTGCAAAAGCAGTATGCCTCGGTGAAGCTCTCAAACCGGAGTTCAAAGAATACGGAAAAGGCATCATAGACAATGCTCAGGCTCTTGCAAAAGGACTTCTTGGCAGAGATATCGATATCGTTTCAGGAGGTACGGATAATCACCTTATGCTTGTTGACCTCGCAAAAAGAGGCCTTACAGGAAAAGAGGTTGAGGTATGGCTTGACGAAGCAAATATCACAGCAAACAAAAACACGATCCCGAACGATCCGCAGTCACCGTTTGTGACAAGTGGTATCAGACTTGGTTCAGCCGCTGTTACAAGCAGAGGATTTAAGACTGATGATATGGATATGGTAGCTGATGCTATAGCTATGATCATCAAAGATCACGAAGCTAACTCGGCAAAAGCAAAAGAAATCGTCAAATCACTTACCGATAAATATCCACTCTACGAGATCGCATAATAGTATAAGTATAATATGGGTAAAAGATTATTTATTGCCGAAAAACCGAGTGTTGCAAAAGAGTTTGCAAAGGTTTTGGGCATAAACGGCGCCGGAAAAGACGGCTTTATAGAATCAGAACAGGGCATAGTCACTTGGTGTGTTGGGCACCTTGTGACTATGAGTTATCCTGAGGTTTACGACGAAGCTCTGAAAAAATGGAACCTTGAAAGCCTTCCTTTTTTGCCCGAAACATTTTTGTATGAGGTTATACCGGCGGTCAAAAAACAGTTTGATATAGTGAGTAGACTACTGAATCGTGATGATGTGGAGACAATCTATGTTTGCACGGACTCAGGGCGCGAGGGCGAGTACATCTACAGGCTTGTTGACAGTCTTGCGGGTGTATCTAAAACAAAAGAAAAACGCCGTGTCTGGATCGATTCGCAAACTGAGGATGAGATAAAAAGAGGTGTACGGGAAGCAAAGCCGCTTGAAGCCTATGACAATCTAAGCGACGCTGCATATCTGCGTGCAAAAGAAGACTATCTGATGGGCATCAATTTTTCCAGAGCGCTTTCTGTCAGATACGGTGGATGGCTAAACAACAATACTACTGAGAAAAAATGGACATCTATTTCGGTAGGACGCGTGATGAGCTGCGTACTCGGGATGGTTGTCAAAAGAGAATGGGAAATAAGGGATTTCAAAAAGACTCCTTTTTACAGAGTTATCGGAGATTTCAGCCTTGAGGACAAACACATCCAGGCTGAATGGAAGGTGAAGGAAGGGTCATTTTTCTTTGATGAAAAGCTTGAAGACTTTTCGCTGTCACCGGTGCTCTACAAGGAAAACGGATTCAGAAAAAAAGACGATGCGGTAAGCCTTATCAAAATGCTTGGACTTGATAAGCCCGATGAAAAAGAGGAGTATAGCTCTGATGAAAAAATAGAAGGAGTTATACAGGAAGTAAAAAAGAAAACAGAAAAGAAAAATCCTCCGCTTCTTTTTAACCTTGCGGAGCTTCAGAACCTCTCATCAAAGCTGTTCAAGATCAGTCCTGATGAGACACTGCAGATAGTTCAGGATCTGTACGAGAGAAAGCTTGTTACCTATCCGAGAACCGATGCGAGAGTGCTTTCGACTGCAGTTGCAAAAGAGATTGGAAAAAACCTAAACGGGTTAAGAGATTATGAACTTGTAAAAGACAATTTAAAGTATATATCAGAAGCCGGATCGTATAAAGGACTTGAAAAAACAAGATATGTAAATGACAAAAAAATAACCGATCATTATGCTATCATACCTACCGGATCAGGAATAAGCGGACTGGGCTCTATGAGTGAGCTTCACCAAAAAATGTATGAGGTGATTGTACGTAGATTTTTGCAGATATTTTATCCGGCTGCTGTATACAACAAGCTAAATGTCAGGATAGAATGTGATTCCAAGTCTGATGACAAGGAATGCAAGGAGAGTTTTTTTACATCGGCAAAGATACTTGTTGATGAGGGATTTTTCGCAGTAGGTAAGTATTCTTTCACACAGGAAAAACAAAAGAAAAAATCATCCGATGATGAGGAAAATCAGGATGAAGAATTTGTAAGTGAAAACCTCGGTGATGTGATAGAACTGATAAAAAAAGGCAACAAAATAACACTAAATAAATCATCTATAAAAGAGGGCGAAACAACTCCGCCCAAAAGGTATAATTCCGGGTCTATCATACTTGCTATGGAAAACGCCGGGCAACTGATAGAGGACGAAGAATTACGAGCACAGATAAAAGGAAGTGGTATAGGGACATCCGCAACGAGAGCGGAAATATTGAAAAAACTTTTTAACATCGGGTACCTGAAGCTAAACAAAAAAACTCAGATCATCACGCCGGCGTACAAAGGTGAGTTGGTCTACAGCGTTATATGTTATTCCATGCCTATGATGCTGTCGCCGAAAATGACCGCAAGCTGGGAGATGGGATTGTCTCAGGTTGCAGAAGGAACTATCGGTGAAAAAGAGTATATGGTCAAGCTTTCAGACTATATCGGGAAGATGGTCAGTCAGGTAAAAAATGAAAATCAAATGCAAAAAATAACCCGATACCATCATATGATCGAAAAATATTATAGTAAAAAATAAAAAAGGGATTTATGTGTTATATGAGGTATAATGCATGATCAGAATGGAGGGTAATTATGAAAGTAAAGGGAGACAGCAGGATCAGATCGATCGAAACAGAGCAGCTTTTGGACACAAAGCATACCATCGCGATGAAGCTTTTTACTGAGGTTGAGTACCCGTTTGAAGTATTGTCGGAGATCGGTAAATACATTTTGGAAAGAGGAAAAGATCTACCTTCTGCAAGGTTTACTAAAGTTGGTGAGAATGTCTGGATCGCAAAGTCTGCAAAGGTTGCAAATACAGCATCTATCACAGGACCATGTATCATAGATGAGGATGCAGAGGTTAGGCATTGCGCTTTTATCAGGGGCAATGTTATAGTTGGAAAAAGAGCGGTAGTAGGTAACTCTACAGAGCTTAAAAATTCAATACTGTTTGATGAGGTTCAGGTACCGCATTACAACTATGTAGGGGATTCCATCCTTGGATACAAGGCTCATATGGGAGCCGGTTCTATCACATCAAATGTGAAGTCCGACAAGACATTGGTTGAGATCAGATACGGCAGACAAAGACTTGCAACAGGCTTGAAAAAATTCGGTGCCATCCTGGGAGATCTTTGCGAGATCGGATGTGGAACAATTCTTAATCCGGGATCTGTTGTCGGAAAGGATTCAACGATTTATCCGCTTTCAAGTGTAAGAGGATATGTACCGAATAAGAGCATATATAAAACAAACATAAGTGCATCGATCGTTCCAAAGACGGATTTGGAGGATTGATGTCAGAATTCAGGAAAAGGATCGGAACATTTTTCCTGAAAAAGATTTATCAAAAGTTGGGAGGAAACAGCAGTGAAAAAAAAGATAGTGGCTTTGCTTCTTGTTGTAGTTATGGTTTTTGGGGTATCGTTTAACGCAAGTCCGAGTAAGGCAGCAAGGTTTAGCAATTCAAAATCAAAAATAACTCTCAGGGTGGGAGCGGTGTATACGCTCAGAGACTCTGCCGTAGGCAGCTCGGCCAGATGGACTTCATCGGATAGAAGCGTTGCAACCGTGTCGAAGTCAGGAAAGGTTGTTGCCAAAGGAACGGGAGTTACAACAATTAAGGCCACCTCTGGAAATACTGTACGCAAATGCAGGGTTACGGTAAAGGCAAAATCAGGTTCAAAAGGGTCGAAATATAATCCGAAAACATTTCCGAAAACAGGCACAAAAAAGATTGCGTTTACATTCTACAGTGAAGGCAGAAAAGTAGGAAAGTTCAAGATAAAAATATCCAAGTTTGCATACGGTAGTAAGGCTGCTGCTATGGCAAGAGCCGGAAACTCCTCCAACCCGACACCAAAAAGCAATCAACAGTATTTGTATTTCAGAGTAACACTTGACTTTATTTCAGGCTCTCAAACAGTCAAAATGAGAGATGTGTTTAATTACAACAAAAACATTTTCGGAGCATACGGTGCAAAGCAGTTAACCCCCATAGATTGGGGATTTGGCTTTGAGGCATATGAGCCCATGGGTAGCACAGCTATTTCTCCGGGTACATCGAGAACAGCAGGAGTTGCCATACTTGTAGAGAAAGGATTTAAACCTGTTACATTTCGTGTGAAAACTGGCAAGAGTAAATACACTTGGATAAAAATGTAATGGTTTTAGCAAAAGATGACAGATAAACAACATATCAGAAATTTTTGTATAATAGCGCATATAGACCACGGGAAATCAACGCTTGCAGACCGCATTATTGAAAAGACGGGACTGCTTGAAAAGCGTGATATGCAGGCACAGGTGCTTGACAACATGGATCTTGAGAGGGAGCGTGGGATCACCATCAAATCCCAGGCTGTCAGGCTTTCATATAAGTCAAAATCCGGTGAGGAGTATCTGTTTAACCTTATAGATACTCCGGGGCATGTGGATTTCAATTACGAGGTTTCCAGAAGCCTTGCCGCCTGTGAGGGGGCTATCCTTATCGTCGATGCCGCGCAGGGTATAGAAGCGCAGACATTGGCGAATTGCTATATGGCTATCGATCATGATCTGGAGATCATGCCCGTCATAAACAAGATCGATCTGCCGAGTGCGGATCCGCAGAGGGTTATCGCTGAAATCGAGGATGTGATAGGAATCGAGGCCGAGGATGCGCCGCAGATATCAGCAAAGCTCGGAACAAATATAGAAGATGTTTTAGAACAGATAGTTACCAAGATACCGGCACCGGGAGGAGATGAAAATAAACCCTTCAAGGCGCTTATTTTTGATTCATTGTATGATCCGTACAAAGGCGTTATCATTTTCTGTAGGATATTTGACGGAAAGGTTTCAAAAGGAACCCGTATAAAAATGATGGCCACGGGACTTGAAGAAGAGGTCGTGGAGGTTGGAACATTTGGTGCGGGCAGGTTTATACCGTGTGAAGAGTTATCAGCCGGAATGGTTGGGTATATCACAGCAAGTCTGAAAAATGTAGAAGGGACGAGAGTTGGTGATACAGTTACCAATGCCGATGATCCCTGCGATGAGGCACTGCCCGGATACAAAACAGTGCTTCCGATGGTGTACTGCGGACTCTATCCTGCTGACGGCGCAAAGTATCAGGACTTGAGAGATGCGCTTGAAAAGCTCCAATTAAACGATGCCGCTCTGTCATTTGAGGCGGAGACTTCCATCGCTCTTGGCTTTGGATTCAGATGCGGATTCCTTGGGCTACTTCATTTGGAGGTCATTCAGGAGAGGCTTGAGCGAGAGTTTGACCTTGATCTGGTGACAACTGCTCCGGGCGTTGTCTATCATGTTTACAAAACAGACGGAACTATGGTAGAGGTCACAAATCCTTCAAACCTGCCGGAACCGTCCGAGATAGAGCATATGGAAGAACCTGTGGTTGATGCCGAGATAATGGTTACTACTGAGTTTGTAGGAGCTATCATGACGCTGTGCCAGGAACGCAGAGGCGTTTATGTCGGAATGGAATATATGGAGGAGACAAGGGCACTCTTAAAATATGTTTTGCCATTGAATGAGATCATATATGATTTCTTTGACTCGCTCAAATCAAGGTCAAAAGGATATGCTTCGTTTGACTATGAACTAAAAGGATATGAGCCGTCGAAGCTTGTCAGGTTAAACATTCTTATAAATCGCGAAGAAGTGGATGCTCTTTCGTTTATCGTGCACGAATCAAACGCTTATGAAAGAGGAAGAAAAATGTGCCAGAAGCTCAAAAACGAGATTCCGAGACACCTTTTTGAAATCCCGATCCAGGCTGCGATCGGCAACAAAGTCATAGCAAGAGAGACCGTAAAAGCTGTACGCAAGGATGTCCTTGCCAAGTGCTACGGTGGTGACATATCCCGAAAAAGAAAGCTTCTTGAAAAACAGAAGGAAGGCAAAAAGCGTATGCGCCAGATCGGAAATGTCGAGGTTCCGCAGAAGGCATTTATGGCAGTGCTTAAGCTTGATGAAGAGCAGTAAATCATACAGCATTGAGTTGTATTAATAAAACATTTATTAAATTATCACGAATAATAGTGTGTAAAAGATGAAAAACCTTGGATTATATATACACATACCGTATTGTGTCAGAAAATGTAATTACTGTGATTTTGCATCTGTCGGGATAGGCGATTGTTCGCAAAAGACTGATGAGATCACCGGTGAGATCGACTGCCTGATCGATGCGGAGATATCTGAGCTAAAAGAATATAAGGATAAGCTAAGAGGCGTTTCGAGCATTTTTATCGGAGGCGGGACGCCGTCTATAGTACCGATTGATCAGATGGAAAGGCTGTTGTCCGCTGTTGATGAAATGACGGAATCGCGGCGTGATGATGTTGAGTACACTATAGAGGCAAATCCGGGAACTGTGGATGCAGATAAGCTAAAGCTATATAAAAAATATGGTATAAACAGGATCAGCTTTGGGCTACAGTCAGCAATTGATACTGAATTGAAATGTCTCGGAAGGATACATTCTTTTGATGATTTTATCAACAGCTTTGAGCTTGCGAGAAATGTCGGTTTTGACAATGTAAATATCGACCTGATGACTGCCATACCCGGGCAAACTACGGAGAGTCTTTTGCAGACATTGGAAACTGTTACAAAGCTTGAGCCGGAGCATATATCGGCTTATAGTCTCATCATAGAAGAGGGAACACCTTTTTTTGAAAAATACTCCGACAATCCTCCTATAGATGAGGAAACTGATAGAAGCATGTTTGAGCTGGTGGGCGAAATGCTTGCATCCGCTGGATTTGAGCACTACGAGATATCAAATTATGCAAAACCCGGACGGCGTTGTGAGCATAATCTCAACTACTGGAAAAGAGGTGACTATGTCGGGATAGGTCCCGCTGCCGCTTCGCATTTATCAGGAACAAGAACTGTAAATGTTAGAGATACAGATGAGTATATCGCGCTTGTGACTGATGGGAAAAACCCAGCTAAGGAGACAGAAATACTTACCCGGGAGCAGATACTCACTGAGGAGATATACTTGGGGCTCCGGACCTCAGCGGGGATTGATGTCACGCGGATTTCCGAGCAATATGGTATTGATTTGATGGCGCTTTGGGGCTCTAAATTAAAGGAGTATTTTGACTTGGGATTGATTGTGTCAATTCCGGATCATTGCAACAAAAGAGTTGTTTTGACTTCTGCCGGTATGTGGGTCAGTGACACGATAATAGATGAACTGCTTGCTCAATAAAATCGAATAAAAAAATAGTAAATCATTATAAATTTTAACAGATTGGAGAATAATATGTCAGAAACAAAAAACGTAATCAACCTGGAAGGCAGAATTGACACCAACAACGCAGCTGAAGTCGAAAAAATGATCACTTCAAGCATTGAGTCACACCCGGGTGAGGAGGTTGCTTTTGACGCTTCTAAGCTTGAGTATATCTCAAGCGCAGGACTTCGCGTCTTGATGAAAGTCAGAAAAGGAACGGGCAAGCCGGTTGCTATCACAGAGGTATCACCCGAGGTTTATGAGATTTTTGAGACAACAGGTTTTACTGATCTTCTGGATGTGAGCAAGCGTCTTCGCGAGATAAGTGTAGACGGTTGTGAAAAGCTTGGAGAGGGTGGAAACGGAGCTGTTTACAGGATTGACGATGACAAGATCGTAAAGGTGTATAAACCAACTGTAAGCCAGGCCGAAGTTGACAAGGAAAGAAGCTTTGCAAAGACGGCATTTATAAACGGAGTTCCTTCTGTGATCGCTTATGATACCGTAAAAGTAGGAGACAGTCTTGGTGTAGTATTTGAGATGCTTCGTTCGGATACTCTTGGACACGCTATAGTAGCCAATCCGGACAAGATGGAAGCTTATGTTGATCAATATGTAGAGCTTGCCAAGACGCTTCATTCTACACATGTTCCGGCGGGAAGCTTTTCTCGCATACAGGATATACTTCACGGATATGCTGACAATCTCGACAAATGGTGCTCGTCTGAAGAAATCCAAACTCTGCACGAGATAGTTGATGCAATTCCTGAAGCAGATACTGTAACACATAACGATCTTCATCCTGGGAACATAATGATTCAGGACGGAGAGCTTGTCCTCATAGATATGCCTGAGGTAACTATGGGGCCGCCAATCTGCGATCTCACATCGATTTATCGAGATATGGTAGCTGCACCGAAAGGTGAAGGAACACTTATAGCTCAATCAGTCGGAATGCCTCTTGATATGATATCGAAAGTAGGAAATATGTTCTTTATGAAGTACAAGGGAATATCAGATCCTGCAAAGCTTGAGGAATACTACAAAAAGCTTGGACTTTTGTACGCTGTAAATGTTGTTCTTGTTGTTGGTACAGGTAACGAGCACGCTGTAATGCACGCCAAAGGAATAATGGAAAATCTGTTTAGGCCGGTAGTTCTTCAAAATGCAGAAACGATCAAAAACCTGTTCCGGAAAATGTGAGAGATAATAGTGTGAAAAATCACACTGATATGCTGATTTTTCACACGGCTATTTGTGCCGGAGCGTCACAAATAGCCACTGATGGCAGACTGAGAACAAGGAACTGTAAACAGTTCCTATGATGTTCTCGTCGCCACTCCGTCGCTACGCTCCGGAATGGAGATTAATATGAAAAGATCGATTGAATTTAACAGTGTCGGAAATGCACGTGAATTAGGAGGCATACGGATCGGAGATAAAACCATAAAAAAAGGTGCTCTTATTCGTACTGCTTCGCTTGCCGGCATTTCTTCAGAGGAAAAGACTATCCTTGAAGAAAAATACCAAGTTGCTTATGTTGTTGATCTACGCATGAGTCTTGAAAAAAATGTTTCTCCGGATGTTGCTTTAAGTGGCGCAGAGAACATTTTTCTCCCGGTAATGGAGGGAGAGGATTATGACGGGTTCACCGAAGATGTTGCCAGGGAGTTGGCTGATCCGAATCGCGACAGGATAGGAATGATGATCAAATCCAAAGAAATGGGAATGCTGGATGAAAACCTGTATTCTCAGTTTTTGTTGTCGGATCGAGGAAAAAATGCATACAGGAAATTGTTTCAACTTTTGTTGGAGATGCCTGAAGGGAGATCAATCCTATGGCATTGTACAGATGGCAAGGATCGTACCGGAGTTGCTTCAATGCTGATACTTGCGGCGCTTGGAGCCGATGAAGAAACGATCCTGGAGGATTATCTGCTCACCAATGAGTACAATGCAAAAAGGATTGCCGGCGCAAAAGCGGCGATTGATTCATTGGATCTTGATCCTGAATTAAAAAGACTTGCCGTTTTTGGGTCCGGTGCAGTATATGAAGAATTCATGCAAAACGCAATTGATGCGTTGGTGAAAAACTACGGTTCGGTTGAAAACTATCTATCAGATGAAATGGGATTAGGCGAAGCTGAAAGACAAATATTGCAAGAAAAATTCTTGGAAGCAGGGAGGTAAAAATGAACATAAAAGAAAAGGTTGACAACACCGTAAAACAGATCCGTGAAAAGACTGATTTTGTCCCTGAGATAGCGCTTGTCCTCGGAAGCGGTCTGGGGGAGCTGGCAGATGAGATAGATGCTGTTTGCACTATTGATTATGCTGAGCTAAAAGGCTTCCCTGTATCAACAGTCACGGGACATGCAGGAAGATTTGTTTTCGGTGATCTCTGTGGGAAAAATGTGGTGATCATGCAGGGAAGGGTTCATTTTTATGAAGGATATGAAATGAATGATGTAGTGCTTCCTGTAAGGGTCATGCGTGGGCTCGGAGCAAAGGTTTTGTTTTTGACAAATTCGGCAGGCGGCATAAACACGAGCTTTTCGCCGGGGGACCTGATGCTTATAGAAGACCAGATCACTTCGTTTGTGTCGGATCCTTTGATCGGGCCAAATGTTGATGAGTGGGGTGATAGATTCCCGTCAATGAATATGGTTTACGACCGTGGACTGAGGGATGCGATCTCAGCCGCAGCGAAGGAGTGTGATGTTGACCTGCAAAAAGGCGTTTATATCCAAACGACAGGTCCATCGTATGAAACTCCTGCCGAGATAAAAATGTTCAGAAGCCTTGGTGCAGATGCGGTCGGGATGAGCACTACGGTTGAGGCTACGGTAGCCGTACATATGGGCATGAAGGTGTGCGGGATCTCTTGTATAACCAATATGGCAGGCGGATCGGAAACAGAGGCACTCAGTCACGAAGAAGTAAAAGAGGTTGCTGACAGAAGCGGTGCACAGTTCAAAAAGCTTGTGAGGGCTTCGGTTAAAAATATGAAAGTGTAGAGTAGATATAATAATGATATTTATATCATTGTTGTAAATAAAAAATGGAGGTATATTTATGCAGTACAAAATCGAAGGTGGAAACCTGCCTGCAGTTATATGTGAACTTGACGCAGGCGAATCAATGGTAACAGAAAGCGGTGGAATGGCTTGGATGACTCCAAATCTCAAAATGGAAACAAGCGCCGGTGGGATTGGAAATGCGCTGAAAAGATCATTTGCAAACGAGCATATGTTCCAAAATACTTATACCGCAGAAGGAGGTCCGGGAACGATAGCATTTACTTCAAGCTTTCCGGGTGAGATCCGTGCATTTGAAGTAGGTCCCGGAAAATCCATCATAGTTCAGAAGAGTGCCTGGCTTGCATCGACATCAGGCGTAGAAATGACAACATTTTTCCAGAAAAAGCTTGGAGCAGGATTCTTCGGAGGCGAGGGATTTATCATGACTAAGCTCAGCGGTCAGGGAACTGCATTTTTGGAGATCAGCGGATCTGTAGTTGAGTACGAACTCCAGGCCGGTCAGCAGATGGTACTGTCAACCGGATTTCTCGCAGCCATGAGCGATACCTGTACGATGGATATAGTAGGAGTCAAAGGCCTCAAAAATAAACTATTCGGAGGCGAGAGCTTTTTCAATACAGTAGTAAACGGACCCGGAAAAATACTTATTCAGACAATGCCTATTTCAAGTGTTGCAAGTGCATTGATCCCGTATTTGCCAACAAGCAATAACTGATTCGATCAGGAAACGATGATTAAAAAATACTCTCTTTGCAAATTTACTGCAAAGAGGGTATTCTTTTTCATTAGACTTCCTCGAGCTGAATTGATAATGCCTCCCATGTATCCATAAGCGAGGCAAGCTCGTCGGATTTTGAGTCGCGACTGTCGGTCAACTCACGGAGCTTGGCAAGATCTGTTCCGATTTCAGGTGTGCATAGTAGCGCATCAATCTCGGATATTTCGTTTTCAAGTCGGTCGATCTTTGCTTCGGTTTCATCAAATTCTTTTTGAAGCTTCCTTCGGGAGGCTTCAATTCTTTTCTGCTCCTGCCAGTCAAGTTTGGTTTCGCTCGCTTTACTTTTTGTTGGATTATCAGACGGACTATCAGATGATGAGTCGGATGCTGCGCCACCTGACAGCCTGCTTTTCAGTTCATCTTTTTTTTCAAGATAGTATTCATATCCTCCGCTGAAATCAATGAACCTTTTGTCCGTCAGATCAAGAATCCTCTGCGCTGTGTTTTTGATGAAATATCTATCGTGGGAAACACAAATAACCGTACCGGCATAGTCTTTTATAGCAGACTCCAGGATCTCTCTTGATTGGATGTCAAGGTGGTTCGTGGGCTCGTCAAGAAGCAGGAGGTTGGCCTCGGAGAGCATAAGCTTCGCAAGAGAGACTCTGCCTTTTTCACCACCGCTTAGAGAACCGATTGTTTTGAACACATCGTCTTCAGTAAACAAAAATGCAGCGAGAGTGTTTCTGATCTCGGTATTTGTCAGATAAGGATAATCATCCTGTATTTCTTCAAACATAGTCTTTTCATCATGAAGAATGCCATGCTCCTGATCATAATACCCGATCTCAACATTTGTTCCCAAAGTGATCGTACCGCTTGTGATACTCTCAGTACCTGCTATCATCCGCAGAAGAGTTGTTTTTCCGGTCCCGTTATCACCGATTATAGCAACTTTTTCACCTCGTTTTACAGAGATATTCACATCAGAAAACAGAAGGTTGTCATCAAAAGCTTTTGAAAGATTGTCAGTATCCAAGACATCCTTGCCGCTTATAACAGCAGGCTCCAAGGAAAAATGCATAGAGTTATCTGTATCTATTGGCTTTTCAATCCTATCGATCTTGTCGAGCATTTTTTGTCTTGAGTCAGCACGACGGATAGATTTTTCACGGTTAAATTGGCGGAGTTTTTTTATGACTTCTTCCTCGTGCTTGATCACCTGTTGTTGCTTTTTGTAGTCATTTATAAGAGTTTTTCTGCGTAGCTCCTTTGTTTTTGCATACGAAGAATAATCCCCTTTGTAGGTGATCAGATCTCTGTTGTCGAGTTCGACTATATGAGTCGCCCATTTATCAAGGAAATATCTGTCATGAGAAACGATAAGAACACTTCCCGAGTAGGATGAGATGTAGTTTTCAAGCCAGGAAACAGAGGTCATATCAAGGTGGTTGGTAGGCTCGTCAAGGATAAGCAGGTCGGGCTCCTGCAAAAGGAGTTTGCCAAGAGCAACCCTTGTTTTTTGTCCACCGGAAAGGTTGTTTATACAGGTGTGCATGGCATCTCCTGCAAAACCAAGACCGTTGATCACGCCTAAAACACGACTTTTGTAGGTGTAGCCGTCCTTCTGCTCAAAGTCGTAGTTAAGAGCATCGTATTTTTTTAATAATGCTTGCCTGGAAACATCATCTGCTTCGGATATTTCCACTTCAAGTTCGCGTAATCGTTTTTCCTGTTCAGTCAAATCATTCCTGACAGCAAAAAGTTCTTCGTAGATCGAAAGGTCAGAGTGGTATCCAAGCTGCTGTGGAAGATATCCGATAGTTGTATCAGAGGCTAATATCACTCGACCTGAATCAGGCAATTCCTCACCGGCAATCATTTTCAAAAGAGTGGTTTTACCAATTCCGTTGGCACCGATCAGTGCGAATTTTTCATTATCATTTATTCGAAAAGAAGCCTCCGACAGTATCACCCTGTCGCCGAAGCTCTTGCTTAAGTGGTCAACCTGTAGTATCATTCGTTCCTCCTGAAGTTTGATTTAACTTGCAAATTATATTGATGGAGCGATGAGTGTGAAACTTCCATAAGCGGCGATTCGGGACCGCCCGATGAAATCCACTGCTTACGAAGACTTAGAGCGTGAGATAAGAACATATCGTGCCGTGAATATCTCACGCTCTTAGTCGTAGTTAGCAGTTAGTTCAGAGGAAAGCGGTTCCATAGAGTCGCGTTGGATTTTTCACACTCAAGCTCCTTAAAACAATTTGCTTCTAAATCACTTTTTCTATAGCGTTTTTGTGAGCAACAGTAATGATACACCAAAATTGACCAAAATGCAAATAAAACCTTGATACTTCCCCAAACCTTTGATATACTTATATATCGAGGAACGAAACCAAGGAGGCAATGCAAAACGCATTGACATGCAGATGAGATACTTATACACAGGCCCTGATGCCAAAAAGATCGATGAACACGCGATGGAAGTAGTAGGAATGCCATCGCTTGTTTTGATGGAACGCGCTGCGATGACCGTAGCAAAGCTGCTTCTGGAGCGTGAGAGCGCTGATGCCAGATTTTTGGCAGTCTGTGGAACCGGAAACAACGGCGGCGACGGGATGGCTGTGGCAAGGATCCTTCATGAAATGGGATACAAAGCCTGTATAACGATAGTGGGATATCCTGATTCGATGAGTAACGAAGCCAAAAAACAGGCAGAGATAGCTGTCGGCTGCCATGTCCCTGTGATACCTTTAAGCTCCATAAAAGATAATGAATTTGATGTCATCATAGATGCCATTTTTGGTATAGGATTATCACGCGATGTGACCGATGTCTATGAGCAGGTGATAGAGGATATCAACTCAAGTGATGCTATCATATATGCACTCGATGTACCGTCGGGGATACATTCGGGAACAGGCAAGGTTCTTGGATGTGCAGTGAAGGCCGAAACTACTGTGACATTTGGTGTCAATAAGCTTGGGCTCATCCTGCATCCGGGAAGTACCTATGCAGGAGAGGTGATAATTGCTGATATAGGATTTCCAAAGGAAAGCGTAAAATCGATCAAAACACCGTATCATCATTTTGAACCTGATGATATATCAAAGCTTTTGCCGGCGAGACCTGACAGATCGCACAAGGGGGATTATGGACATGTGTTGATCGTTGCCGGAAGTGAGCAAATGGGAGGAGCGGCGTATCTGTCAGCGCTCGGAGCATACAGAATGGGAGCGGGGATGGTGAAGGTGATCTCACCGCTTGCAAACAGGGATTTCCTTATGGGAAGGCTCCCTGAGGTGTTGTTTGACGAGCCTGAGTCGCTCGAGGAACAGCTTGAATGGGCTGATGCTATCGTTGTGGGACCGGGACTCGGACTTGACGATGATGCGCAAAAAACAGTGGAGACCATTATCAATAATTCCTATGTTCCTACGGTTATAGATGCGGATGCGATCAGGCTTTGCAGAAATATCACAAGCAAGCTTTCGGAGAATTTCATACTGACTCCGCATATGAAAGAAATGAGCTATCTGACAGGAAAATCAGTTGATGATATACTAAATGATACTGTGAATTGCGCCAGAGATGCGGCGTATGATTTCGATGCGATCATTGTTTGCAAGGATTTCAGGACTGTTGTTTCGGATGGCAGTGAATGCTACATAAATGTTTCGGGAAACAGCGGCATGGCTACGGCCGGCTCAGGTGATGTGCTGTCAGGAATGATAGGAGCGCTTCTGGGACAGGGAATGGAGACATTTGATGCGGCAAAGCTTGGAGTATATATACACGGACTCGCCGGAGATATACAGGCGAAGCTCTTGAGCAAAAATGCCCTGATGGCGTCGGATATAGCCGATGGTATCGGGAAAGTCATCACAGATCAATTATTTAATCTATCATAAAGCCGGTATTGAAAAGGCTAAAAACAGGAGGAAAAAATGAATAACGACGACAAACGGTTTGACAGATGTTATGCTGAGATCAATCTTGCTGCTATCAGGCACAATATCGTTGAGCAAAAAAAACTTCTCGGACAAAGCTCAAGGATAATGGCGGTTATCAAAGCAGATGCTTAAGGACAGGGCGCTATTCAAGTTGCAAGGAAGCTGTCTGATATAGTAAGCGGATTTGGGGTAGCTTTGCCTGAGGAGGCGCTGAAGCTTCGCGGAGCGTTGATCGACAATATGATCCTTGACCTTGGTTTCACGGGACCTGAGTGGTACGAGGATATGGTCAGACATGACATTTCGATGACTGTTTATGATTATCAAAAAGCCAGGCTTCTTGATTCGGTTGCCTCAGCGCTTGGAAAAAAAGCAAAGGTTCATTTCAAAATAGATACAGGAATGGGAAGGATCGGCTTTGCACCAAAACCTGAAAGCGTAAAGCTTGTAAAAGAAATAGCATCCTTGCCGGGGATCGAAGCAGAGGGCATTTTTACTCACTTTGCAAGAGCTGACGAGGCAACACCGGATGCGGCAAAAGAGCCGTTCGAGACATTTTTGAAATTTGTAAAAGCATGTGAAGACGAAGGCATGAGCTTTAAATACAAGCACGCTGCAAACAGTGCTGCCATACTTCATTTCAGAGAATCAAGCCTTGATCTTGCGAGATCCGGAATCTCGACCTATGGCCTGTATCCATCTGAAGAAATGCCGCACGATATGATCAAGCTTCAGCCTGCGATGCGCCTTGTTTCCTGTGTTTCATATGTCAAAGAGGTGCCTGCGGGGACGCCGATCAGCTACGGTGGAACCTATGTGACGGATAAACCGAGCATCATAGCGACTGTTCCGATGGGATATGCAGACGGCATCAGAAGAACGATGTCTAACCGCGGAAAAGTCCTTGTAAACGGGCAGTTTGCGCCGATCGTCGGACGCATATGTATGGATCAGTTTATGGTTGATGTGACGGGTATCCCCGGTGTAAAAATCCTTGATGAGGTTGTGATCTTCGGCCGTCAGGGAAACAATGAGATCACTGTCGAAGAGGTTGCCGAGCTTTCGGAAAGCTTTAATTACGAGATAATATGCGCGATCACAAACCGCGTTCCAAGAAAGTATATAGGTTGAGAGCATGAGGTATCCCGATTTTATAAACCCCGGAGAAACAATAGGGTTTCCGGCTCCGTCATTTGGGTGCAATATTGAGCCATACATAAGTACTTTTGCGGCAGCTAAGCAAAAATTCACCAAACTTGGCTATGCTACTGAGGACGGTCCGAATTCCCACGCAGGAGACGGTGTCGGTATCAGTTCGACCCCGCTTAACTGTGCAAAAGAATTTTGCGATATGTATTCATCAGACACCACGCAGGCGCTTATATCCTGCGGTGGCGGTGAGCTGATGTGCGAGATACTTCCTTATCTCGACCTCGATGTGATAAAAATGTCCAAACCGAAGTGGTTTATGGGGTATTCGGACAACACGAACCTGACATTTTTGCTCACAACAATATTTGATACAGCTGCTATCTATGGGCCGTGTGTAGCGAGCTTCGGTCAGGGGAAATGGCACACCTGCGTTCAGGATGCTTTTAGCGTGCTCACAGGCGACAAAAGACTTTTAAGCGAGGATGAAAACGGTGTCAGGGTTATATCGGTTCATAATTATGACGGCTGGGAATCAGAATCCCTAAAAGACGAAGATAATCCTTTTGTTTCATACAATATAACAGAAGAATTCAATCCGATTGTAATGGGCGACGATCACGCAAAAGGCCGACTTTTGGGCGGCTGTCTTGACTGCTTGTCAAACCTTGTGGGAACGAGATTTGATAAGGTGCGAGATTTCAATGAAAAATACTCTGATGACGGTATACTTTGGTATTTGGAGGCTTGTGATCTCAATGTGTTTGATATGAGAAGGAGCCTGTGGAACCTGCGTGAAGCAGGGTGGTTTGACAAAGCGAGTGGATTTATGTTTGGCCGTCCGATGCACTTCGATGAGCCGATGTTCGGGCTTGACAGGATCGCCGCATTGACTGAACCGCTCAAAGGTCTGGGAGTTCCTGTTTTTCTTGATCTTGATATAGGACACCTTCCGCCTATGATGCCGATCATAAACGGATCATACGGTGAGATCGAGGTGAAAAACGGCGCGGTTTCGCTCAAAATGAGCTTAAAATGATCGGAAATCCGTGCCGGAAAGACTGATTTTTCGGCGCTTTTGAGGCTGTCGGGACATTTTTTTGAAAAAAATAGCACAAAACGGTTGACGAATCGTGAAAATATGGTATAATCTTGTCAGTGCAAAATAACCCTAACAGTTGTACTTTGCACAATTTACAACTGGAGGGAGGTAAGGTGTGAGACTATGTCTAGTGTAATTGTTAAAGAAAA
>CAMVCQ010000018.1 GCA_947166015.1 uncultured Lachnospiraceae bacterium | reverse complement strand
ATGAATATAATCAAAAACAGAGTACCCAACCGTAATGAAATAAGTTAAGATAGCAGAATAGATCACGCCCTTCATTGCTGTGATCGCTGATACCGCAATAATAACGGTCATCAACACTCCCAGATCCCCATAGCTTGACCTGTGAACACCATAGAAAAAAAATGTCAGCATCGTCAAGGCCGTGCATATCCATATCCTTCCCTTTTCAGGTATTCTTCCCTGGATATGCATTCCCCAACAGATCGAAACGCCCAAAACGATAGGCACCAAAACCCATAGCTCCCAGGACTGCATAAACGCCTCAATGATCGTAACTCCTGAAAACACAGTATAGCCAACAAGTATAACCAGGTGTGACTGGCTAAAAAACCTGCTCTCTTTTTTTTCTTTATCCATAAGCTCCCCTATCTGTCTCCGACTATCCTAAGGATATCCAAGAACAGATTTATAACGTCTACATATAACTCAGTTGCATGATTTACAGCATTTTTGAGTGTATGCTTTGATTGCTGTGCACGATTCCAATCGTATCCGATAAAACCGCAGAATATAAGCGCACTCACAAAGCTTATCCAGCCCGGAAACGTTCCCGTAAACAGGATCATTACTGCTTCAACAATAATAACACCCAAAAGTGATATGCCAAGCATCCTTCCAAGACTCAGGAAAACTTTCGGCCAAAGTATACCGAGAAGGATCATAAGCGCGGTAACTATACCCGTTATCATAAATGTCTCAAAAACAATTGACGGCTCATACAGACCTACAACAGAGCTGAGAAGCGTTCCCATACCGGCAGCCAAAATGTTGAATCCCACAAATGATAAGACAGGGTTTTTGGACAGCCTTACGATAGCAAATCCGGCGATAGTCAGTGCAAAATAGATGAGAACTGTCATCCAGTTGAATACCGGTACGCTACTGCTGAATTGATAGCATATAACTACATCAACAGCAATTCCCCACAGGACTATGATTCCTATGACAAAGTTATACATCAGACCTGAAAGCTCACCTTTTTCGGCCTCGTATGCAGGGTCGTACTGCTTTTCGGCAGCTTTGGTTGCAGCCTGAGCAACTCCTTTTTTATCAAAGCCTATCCCTGCTCCGCAGTTGGGGCAAAACAGTGTGCCGTCCTGAACGGCCTTTCCACAATTTGAGCAAAACATCTTTCTTCTCCTTTCAAAACCACATCGTATACAGCATTATTTTTTGACTGTGATCTTAACTGTTTTTTTCTTGTTGCAGGCGGTTGTTTTTTTCGCGCTGCTTTTCGGTGAACCAAATTCCTGAACCCAGTATTTGTATCCACCCACTTTAAAGCAGGCGATACCGACGCAGGTGAAATTTTCGTTGAGCATATTGCGTCTGTGACCTTGCCCGTAGTAATCCTCATTGGTTTCTTTCCAGCCTTCCATCACACTCGAAACGCTAGTATATCCCATAGCGATGTTTTCGCCGCACCAGGAATACCCTGACGAATACAGCGAAAAGCAGGATTTGCCATTCGGTCTGGTGTGAGAAAAAGAGTATTTAATCTCAGCAGCCCTTTTCATTGCCGCTTTTTCAAGCTTGTAATCATAGGACAACTTTTTGAGATTTTTGAGCTTGACCTTTTTTCCGCTTTCGTTATAGTACCAGGCATTTTTGCCGGTCCTGAAGCTGTTGATCTTTTTGAGCATTTTTCTCGAATCGGACTGATAGTACTTTCCTGTGATCTTCACCGTTTTTGTAGCGGCCTGTGATGTCACCGTGTTCGCCGAAAACGCGCCAAAGGCCAGTGAAAAAAACAGGATCAATGAAAATGATCTTTTAATCATATTTCTCATATTAATCTCCATTCCGGAGCGTAGCGACGGAGTGGCGACGAGAACATCATAGGAACTGTTTACAGTTCCTTGTTCTCAGTCTGCCATCAGTGGCTATTTGTGACGCTCCGGCACAAATAGCCGTGTGAAAAATCAGCATATCAGTGTGATTTTTCACACTATTTCCCTCCGTTTCTGATGTTGCGTAAGCAGATCTATATTGTAAAACCTGTTAAAAAATCCACACATCATTAATCATCAAGCTTAATTCCTGCAAATACACTTGCAAGTGTTGAGCCTGTATCCTCATCGTGATACTCGAGTGCATCGTCATCACTTAACTCCGGTGCTTTTTCCTCGATCGCCTGTTTCATACTGAGACGGATCTTTCCCTCGTCAACGGATAAGATTTTTACCTTGACGACATCGCCGTACTTGACAACCTCTTTTGGTGATTTCAAAAACTTGTCTGCAATCTCTGATATGTGTACCAGGCCGGTCAGTTCATCTCCGATATCTACAAAGCATCCGTAGGGCTCGATTCTCACAACGGTTCCTTCGGTTATATATCCTTTTTGCAGTGCGTTTATTTTTTTGTCATGTCTTGCTGCGGCAAGCTCTCTTTCGACTTCCTTTGCTGAGAGAACGAGCTTGTTTGCATCCGGGTCACAGGTTATGACTACCACCTGAAGTTTTTTGCCGATGAAACTCTCCGTGTCCTCGACAAAATCAAGCGCAAGCTGCGATGCAGGTATAAAAGCTCTTTGGCCCTCGATGTATGTGATCACTCCGCCATTTACGGATGAATTGACTTTGACCGTGTAAACAGTATGCGTATCCATCGCCTCTTTGAGTGTTTTCCACGCCTCCTCACGGACAGCTTCCCTTCTCGACAAAAGAACTCTGCCTTTTCCGTCATCTCGATCGAGCACTACCACTCTGATCGGGTCGCCGGTCCTAAGCTCATCCATCGCGTGAAATCCGGGATCGTCACTGTATTCGTCGGGATAGATGACTCCCTGCGAGTATGTATGCAGGTCTACTATCACCTCTTCTTCCTCAACGCTTATTATGGTTCCGTTGATACAGTCTCCCTCACGGTAGCTTTTCAGTGATGCATTTATTTCATCCTCAAAATCAGCCATTGATTCGACTTTTTCATTTTCGCTCACGATCAACCCTCCATCAACCAAACATATAGAAATAGTATACCAAAAACAGGGGAAACAGTCAACAAATCGTAATATTTTTTCTATGGTATACACAGAAATGTTCTTAAACTGATCATGTCATGTACGATTCTGCCCGAAATCTTGACTGTATCGTGCAATCTGTGGTAAAATTTATAATTAATTTGTACCGACAGAATTGAAATTATAAACCGACAGTAAAACACAACGGAGGTCGATCATGAATAAAAAATATAACTTCTACGGATGGCAAAACGCCGATGTTTCGGCTGTTTCTGATGACTATCCCGGGATATCAACCCCCTATGAGCTATATGATACTCTGCTTAATATCTGGTGCGAATACACCTGTGC
The DNA here is from genome assembly GCA_947166015.1 of uncultured Lachnospiraceae bacterium. GTDB lineage: Bacteria > Bacillota > Clostridia > Lachnospirales > Lachnospiraceae > Eubacterium_F. Next base: position 27,648 of record CAMVCQ010000018.1, on the reverse strand, counting down.
TCCGAGGCTTCGAGAGGAATGGAGTCCGGAAAACATCACACTCGGGCAATGCTCCATCACGGCATTTCTGGTGCAGGACATATTTGGCGGAAAAGTCTACGGAGTTCTGCGCCCCGGTGGAAACTATCATTGCTACAATGATGTCGATGGGCACATTTTTGATCTGACAAGTGAACAGTTTGGTGACGAGATCCTTTCGTATGTGGATAATCCCGAGCAGTTTAGGGAGGTTCATTTTCAGAAGGAAGAGAAAAAACAACGATATGAATACCTGTGCGAAAAGTTGAAAGAGTATTGTTGTGAAGAAAACAAAGAGGTTTCGGTTGCGAATGTTCCGCAAAAGATCGTCGTACTCGAGGCCGATGCGGCGGGTGTAAGCTTTGATGCACTTTCAAAATACGGCGAGCTTGTGACCTACGACCACACTCCTCAGGAGCTTGTGGCCGAAAGGATAAAGGATGCGACCATCGTTGTTCCAAATAAATGTATAATAGACGAGAGCGTGCTTAAGAATGCAAAAAATGTAAAGCTTATAGCCGAGGCTGCAACCGGATACAATAACATCGATGTAGAGTATTGTCATAAACGCGGCATAACCGTCACAAATGCGAGGGGGTACTCAACAGAGGCTGTTGTCCAGCACACCTTTGCGCTTTTGCTATCGCTTTGGGAGCATCTTAAATACTACGAAAACTATGTAAACTCCGGTGAATACTGTAAAAGCGAGTCTTTCACACACATGGGACGGGTTTTCCACGAGTTGACCGGCAAAAGATTTGGCATCATCGGCCTTGGAGCCATAGGGCGAAGAGTCGCTGAAGTCGCTACAGCCTTTGGGATGGAGGTTGTTTATTATTCCGCCAGCGGCGGCTCGTATGATGTCCCATACAAAAGGCTCGATCTGGACATTTTTCTGAAAACCTGTGATATCATCTCCTGTCACGCTCCGCTAAATGAGCGGACAAACAGGCTTATGGATTATTCGGCGTTCAAAAAATGTAAGCCTGAGGCAGTTTTTTTGAACCTTGGTCGCGGTCCTATAGTTGTCGAAGCGGATCTCGTTCGAGCTCTCGAGGACGGAAAAATAGCCGGTGCAGCTCTCGATGTATACGAAAAAGAGCCCCTGCCGGCAGACAGTCCGCTTATGAGCTACCTTGAAAGACACTCAGGTGATGAGTATGCAGAAAAGCTTTTGCTCACTCCGCATGTAGCTTGGGCGCCGCTTGAGGCCAGAGAACGTCTCGTCGAGGATGTAGCTGCAAGCATAGAATCCTGGATGAAAGGCGAGGCACGCTCCGTCGTTACAGAAAAAAAATAAAAAAATGTCTTGACATTCAAATTTTAATTGTGTATAATTCAATTGTACACAGCCGATAGGGGTTGATCAAACAAAAGAAAGGAAGTGCTGATTATGAGTTCAATCTATGAAATGAATGTCAAAGATAACAAAGGTGAAAGCATCTCACTCGGAGATTACAAAGGAAAGGTTCTTTTGATAGTAAACACCGCTACAGGCTGCGGTTTTACTCCACAGTATCAGGGACTCCAGGAGATGTATGAAAAATACAACGATCAGGGATTTGAGATCCTTGACTTCCCTTGCAACCAGTTTGGTAACCAGGCTCCGGGAAGCTCTGACGAGATCGCAACTTTCTGCACCGGACGTTTTGGGATCAAGTTCAAGCAGTTTGAAAAGATCGATGTAAACGGTGAAAACGAAAGTCCTTTGTACACTTATTTAAAAAATGAGAAAAAAGGCAAGCTCGGCAAAAACATCAAATGGAATTTTGAAAAATTTCTCATCGACCGTGAAGGAAATGTAGTGAAAAGATTTGCTTCCACAACTACACCCAAAAAGATCGAAAAGGATGTAGAAAAAATTATTTAAATACATATCAGTTATATGATTTTGTAAAATATATTTATATATTTTAACCATATCCGGAGGGCCAAGACCTATGAATAATAATGCAAAATATGATGCGCTAAAGCTTGAAAACCAATTATGCTTTCCGCTATATGCCTGCTCTAAAGAGATAATTAAAAAATACAAACCCTTTCTTGACCCTCTGGATTTAACTTATACTCAATACATAACCATGATGGTTATGTGGGAGGACAGAGAGATCACCTCAAAGGATCTCGGCAACAAGCTGATGCTTGATTCCGGAACACTTACTCCGGTATTAAAAAAACTCGAATCCAAAGGCTACATAACAAGAGAAAGATCAAAGGAAGATGAAAGAAATCTAAATGTTGTTCTCACATCGGAGGGCGAAGCTCTAAAAGAAAAAGCACTGTCTGTTCCGCAAAACATGAGCAACTGCATACCACTTGAAAACGAAGAAGCAGCTCAGCTGTATTCATTGTTATATAAGCTGCTTGGATGCTCGGACAATCATAAATAATAAGTATCCAAACATTGGAAAAATTACAGAAACGGAAACAAAAGGAGGATTAGTGTGAAAAATCGCATTGAAATGCCGATTTTTCACACGGCTATTTGTGCCGGAGCGTCACAAATAGCCCCTGATGGCAGACACGAATTGGATATTCGTGTCGCCACTCCGTCGCTACGCTCCGGAATGGAGGAATAATATGGAACCAATAGTTATAACAAATGATAATTTTGAAGCAGAGGTAGTCAAAAGCGACAAGCCTGTATTACTTGATTTTTGGGCTCCATGGTGCGGTCCTTGTCAGATGCTCTCTCCGATCGTCGACAAGATCGCAGCAGAGCATGACGAAATAAAAGTCGGCAAAGTAAATGTCGATGAAAATGAAGATCTTGCAATGAAATTCAAGACCATGTCTATACCGACACTACTTGTTTTCAAAGATGGCAGCGAGGTAAACCGTTCAGTTGGAGTCATCTCAAAATCTGAGATACTTGATCTGGTAAAATGATACACAAACAAATCAAGTTTAGTTACAATTTCATTATTATTGACATTATTTTTCGATTTGATAAGAGCCTACGACGGCTGAAAAACGGAGAAAATAGTGTGAAAAATCGCGAGGATTAATATGTATGATATAATTATTATAGGTGCCGGTACCGCAGGCTTGACTGCAGGCATCTACGCCACACGCGCAGGAAAAAGTGTTCTGATACTTGAGCAAAAAACCTATGGTGGCCAGATAATAAATACTCCTGATATAGAAAACTATCCGGGAATCGCCCATGTATCCGGGTTCCAATTCGCCCAGGGTCTGTATGATCAGGCTATGGCGTTGGGAGTTACATACAAAGTTGAAAAGGTGTTATCAGTAGCTGTTGGTAACTCCAAATCTGTCAAAACATCCGAGGGGGAGTACACCTGCAAAGCTGTTATAATAGCAACAGGTGCAAAAAATCGTCCCCTCGGGCTTGACAGAGAATCAGAACTTACCGGTGCCGGAGTATCGTACTGCGCAACCTGCGACGGAGCATTTTTCAGAAACAAAGAGGTTGCCGTGGTAGGTGGCGGAAATACAGCTCTTGAGGATGCCGCTTTTCTGTCAAACTACTGCAGCAAGGTTTACATCATTCACAGAAGGGATGAGTTTCGCGGAGACAAAAAAGATGTTGACACACTAAAAGCCAAAGAAAATGTCGAGTTCGTCCTTGACTCGGTGCCAACAGAGCTTCTCGGCGAAGATATGATAAATGGAATTCGCGTGAAAAATGTCAAGACTGACGAGACGAGAGATCTCACTGTAAAAGGAGTGTTTATCGCTATCGGGCAGATGCCTGACAACCAGGCATTTGCAGATATAGTTAAGCTTGACGACCAGGGATACATAATAGCAGACGAATCCTGCGAGACGGGAACCGAAGGAGTATATGCCGCAGGAGACTGCCGTACAAAAACTGTCAGACAGCTTACGACCGCTGCAGCTGACGGAGCTGTGGCAGCGCTTGCGGCAGCAAAGCTTGCATAAAAAGGTCAACGGTGCCTCGCCCAAGCCTTGCTCTACTACTAATTGACTATCCGTTTAATATCAGCTTTTACGAGCAAAATCGCAGGTGTTTATCACCTGCGATTTTGTTTTTATAGTTTTTAACCAACGTATTTATCTATCAATAAATCCTTATATATTTTTGCTCTGTAATTCAAGTACTTAGTACCGTTACAAGTGGGATAATCGCTCCTTGTCCAGGAATGGTTGATTTCTAATTCCGCATCCGTAAGCAGGAAATAATCATACCACACACCATCGTTATTGTGAACGTTTTTGTCATCATCATTCCAGGTGACATCCATGTGATACCACTTGCCGTCTGAGAGCTTGACCATATTCCATCCGTGTTTCTCATTCTGCCCCATACCTGATACATACTTACATGGAATTCCAAGCAGATACATAAACGCATCGAACGTCACGGCATATCCCTGACAAACTGTTTTTTCTTTACCAAAAACACCGGTTATACTGTAATCATACTCTTCAAATACTCTTGAATTTGCGCAGTCCCAATCGTACACAACATTTTTGCAGATATAATCATTTACTGCTTTTATTTTTTCAACCTTTGTCATCCCTGATTTAATGATCTTGTTTTTTGCAGCCTTAAGCTTTTTTGCCGCTTTTTTCTCAGCCGAAGAGATACCAAATGTGTTTTTGCCTTTTTTTAAGTAATACCCTATAGCATCACCGTTTTCATAAACCTTGATCTTGATCGTTTTCTTTTTGAATCCACTTGCCTTGATAGTAAGTGTGGTAGTACCCGGCTTTTTTGGCTGGATATAACACGGCTGATACGCAAAAAATGAAACGGATTTATAGTGGACATTTGCTCCGGTCGACTGATTTACCGCAACGATATCGGCCACTTTGGTATTTTTCACACTCCACTTGACAGTAGTGTATACCGAAGCATTTTTTGTCTTGATCATCGGCAGGTACTTTGTCTGGACATTGGTGTATATTTTTGTCTTTGATAGCTTAAGTGTTTTTGCAGCCTCGGCTTTTGCACCGCTTATGAAAAATGCCCCGACAAAAAGCATCACTGCAAATACCGGAATCAAAGCCCTTGTCTGCCATATCCTTTTGACACGATCCATACTCATATCTCCCTTCATTTATCTGTCATGCCAGAACTCCGGTCATACTGCCAAAGGTCTGTGTAGCGAAAAGAAGGCCTGTAAACAGACCCTCCTTCCGTGTGAGCTTTTCTATTTACTTTTATACTATATCAAATGAATATGGCACTCGCAAGTCATTTTTTGACCTTTTTTATCGTCGACCAGCTTCCGTATACTTTTTTTCCGTCAACAAGCTTATACGCCCTTACCTTAACATAGTATGTTTTGTTTTTCTTAAGAGATGAGATCACCTTTTTTGTCTTTGTAGTCTTTACTTTTTTTGTCGTTTTGGAAGTGAATTTTTTGCTTGTCGAATACGCTATCTGATATCCGTCTGCCGTTGATACTGCAGCGTATTTCACGGTTATTTTTTTGTTGTTTTTACTTCTCGTAGCTTTGACAGATATTACTTTTGCAACAGAAACTTCACTATCTGTACTGTCGGATGAAGCATTTGTATTTTCATCAACAGTTGCATTTTTTATGCTGCCTCCGGGTGTGCCGGATGCATATGCTGTACCGTTTACATATAGTGTATGTCCATTGTAATCAATAGTTCCTGCTCCCGATATTGACGAAACATATGCATCTGCTGTCAGTTTCCATCCTCCGTTTAATGTGACATTTACAGTGCCAAGCGCTGAACCCGAATTATTCTCATCGGATATCGTACCTACAAATACAGAATCCTTATCAACATTTAGATCAAGTGTTGATGTTGAGCTGCTTGCCGATGATGCGGTATTGCTTACTATTATCCTGCCTTCAAGCTTTTGAGCAGTAGCATTTAAGGTTGCTTTATTTTCAGCTCCGCTCCATCCGTCATTTGCAACCGACAAAAGTACTCCGTCACTGTCAGTATTATTGATAGCGACTCCGTTTAGATTGATCTCAGCGGAAGTATTGGTCACATGAAATACATGTCCGCTTTTTGAATTAAGTGTGCCGCCGGTCATGGTAAATGATGAATCCGTACCCGATGCATCGCCCGACATCGACTGATAGATCATCACCGAATCCAGGTACTGAGCATTGCCGTTTTTGTCTGTGTTATTTGCTGTCAGCGTGCAGTTTTCAAGATTAACACTATTTGTACCCTCTATACAAACGCCTTCGGATTTATTGGATACAAGCGAGGCATTTTTCACGGAAACTGCCGCTGTTGAGTATATCGCAGGAGATCCGAGCCCGTTTGTTGTATATGTTCCGGAATCGACATTTACTGTTCCGCCTCCACGGTCTGTACGGATAGCAGCTGACGACTGTCCCGATGTAGTAACAGTGAGGTTTGTTGCGTTTGTTATACCTCCTCCTGTTGTCATGATTCCGCCCGAGCCACCTTTTGTAGTTGTGATCGTAGAGTCGGAAATGTTGACTGTTGTTCCGTCTCCGGCAGCTCCGTTTTGACCTCCGTTACCACCGTATGAAAAAACTCCGTTAGCTCCTTCGGAATCAGTTGTTATTGTTGCATTTTTTATAGTTGCGGTAGCTCCGTCTTTTGCAATGATCGCTGAGTTTGTACCATAGAAGCTCGCCCCGTCACCGTTTACGCCATCGCCGGTTTTTGAAGCGTTGATCCCGGTAAGTGTTGGTGCAGCTGAACTTCCCTTGATCATCAATGCATTCTCTCCGGAGGTTGATGAAGTATATGTAGTATTTGTATACGTCTCAGAATCAGATATCGTAGTTGCTGCGCTCCACTCTGCTGTTGCCTGTCCTCCCGGACCCCCGTTTCCTCCGTCCGGCGGAGCTCCGTTTCCGCCGTCAGGTGGTGCTCCCGGCGGCTCACCCTGTCCCGGTCCTGCTGCCTCGGCAGGTTTTGTATTGTTATCTCCGCAGCCGACTATACCGATCGTACCAAATGTAAGTGCAAGTGCGATAGCAGTGACCGGTATCATTTTTTTTATAAATGCTTTCTTTTTCATGTCGTCCCTCCAATCTGAAGCGTTCATATGTGACACTCCGACACAAATAGCTGTACAAGTTGATTGTTTCGTATGTCGATCGTCATACTCAGATGATACGATAGAAAAATGTTCAGTTTTTGATTAATCTGTGAAAAAAATGTGAAAAGTGTTGCTCGCAAAAAGTAACAAAAAATCACCGGCATACAAACCGGTGATTTCAAATAATAATTAATTTGATTTTAGAATCGCCATATCAACCGGCGAATCAGAGCTTGGTGATCTTGACCAATGATTTAACACCTGCATCAAGCTCGATGCTTGCGCTCAGCTTTCCGCCAAGATTTGTTTTGATGCTTCCGGCTGATTTGCCATCAACCTCAAGCTCATAGAGGGCATCCTCATCAAGTTCAACCGTAAATGACAGATCTCCGGGTGCTTCAACATTAAATGAAATTCCTTTTTCATCTCCTTTGAAGTTTGTCACCGCAGACCCCGGTACTGACTCGTAAACCATAGATCCGTTTCGCTCAAGTCTGGTGATCTCTTTAAATGTTTTTATCTTGTAGGATGCACCATCGTACGGAAAATCTGCTTTTTTTGTTTTGCTGTCAAGTTCATAGTTGCCGAAACTGAGAGACCCGTCTCCTTCCTTGCGGATGAGCTCTTCTACTACACTCATACGTATCCTCCTTAAAAATGCGGCTTACACAAACCGCCACGATCATTGCCATAATTGTATTATACAACAGATTTGGTTTTTTTTCAATCGCTTTTATTCTTTTTTTTGAACTGGTTGTTACCCGTGAATGGTAGCACTAAACTTGCTTGTGGTCAAGCTCAACCTTTTTCCCGACAACTTTTGTAAAAATAGCCTCACCGCGTCGTATCTCTCCGGCGATCATGCCCTCAGCTATCACATCCTCAACCTCTCGCTGCAAAGCCCTTCTGATAGGTCTTGCTCCAAAGTCCTTGTCAAATCCTTTTTTCGCAACAAAGTCGATCACATCATCTGTTACCGTCAGGTCTATATCCGTCTGGTCTTTGACTCTGACCTCAAGATTTTTGGCCAGGATGCCGGTGATGTCATGTATGTTTTCCTCTGATAGCGTATGGAAAACTATCATTTCATCAACACGATTTATAAACTCAGGTTTAAATATGTGACGGACCTCCTCCATCACACCGTCCTTCATTTTCTGATGCTCCTCCTCGGCAGTTGACGATGCACCGAACCCGAGATTTTTCGGTGAAATTATCCTGTTTGCACCGGCGTTTGATGTCATAATTATAATGGTGTTTTTGAAGTCAACTTTTCTACCATGAGAGTCCGTGATATGGCCGTCCTCAAGCACCTGCAAAAGCATATTGAACACATCCGGGTGAGCTTTTTCTATCTCGTCAAAAAGTATCACGGAGTAAGGTTTGTTTCTCACCTTTTCACTGAGCTGTCCGCCCTCATCGTAGCCTACATAACCCGGCGGCGATCCGATCATTTTTGAGACACTGGCTTTTTCCATGTATTCGGACATGTCGATCCTGATCATATCCTTTTCGGAACCAAACACGGCCTCTGCCAGAGCTTTTGTAAGCTCGGTTTTGCCGACGCCTGTCGGTCCCAAAAACAAAAATGAACCGATAGGCCTTTTGGGATCTTTCATTCCGACACGGCCTCTCCTGATGGCACGCGAAACAGCGCTCACTGCCTCATCCTGTCCGACTACTCTTTCGTGAAGTATGCTCTCAAGTTTTTTGAGCCTCTCAAGCTCCGCCTCCTCAAGCTGTGAAACAGGGATATGTGTTCTTCTGGAAACCACCTCTGCCACGTGCTTTTCGTATATGACTCGCTCTGCTTTTTTTGATTTTTTCTTGAGTTTGTTTCTTTCTTTTTCAAGCTTTTCGTCGTTTTGTTTTTCGTGCTCGCCTATCTCTATCGCAAGCTCTATATCTCCGTCTATGAGAGCCTGCTCTCTCTGCGCGTAGAGCTCTGCTTCTTTTTCTTCAAGAGCACGCAATTCATCACTTTTTTTGATGACCGCCTGAAGGTGAAACCTCGCCGCCGCTTCATCTAGCAGGTCTATAGCCTTGTCCGGCTGGTATCTGTCATTGATATATCTGGTTGAAAATCTGACAGCAGCATCTATCGCTTCATCGCTGATCGTTACCTCATGATAGTCCTCATACAGCTTTCTGAGGCCTTTGAGTATCTCAACAGTATGTGCCTGTGTCGGCTCTTCGATCATTACTGATTGAAATCTTCTCTCAAGTGCAGCGTCTTTTTCTATATGCTTTCTATACTCTTCGGTCGTGGTCGCTCCTATAACCCTGATCTCTCCTCTCGCCAAAACAGGCTTAAGGATATTGGCCGCATCAAGTGAGCCTTCGGCTCCGCCGGCACCTATGACCGTATGGAGCTCATCTATGAAAAGAAGTATGTTTCCTGCCTCTGTTGCCTCACTCAGAGCCCTTTTGATCCTCTCTTCAAATTCACCCCTGTACTTGGTGCCCGCCACCATAGCAGACAGATCAAGCGAAAGGATTTTTTTCCCGATCAGGCTTTCCGGGACAGCTTCACCTACTATCCTTGTTGCAAGCTCCTCAGCTATCGCAGTCTTTCCCACTCCCGGCTCTCCGATAAGGCACGGGTTATTTTTGGTCCTGCGGCTGAGTATCTCGATCACACTTTCGACCTCATCCTCGCGACCGATCACGGGGTCTATTTTTCCTTCTCTTGCACGCTGATTTAAATCTCTTGCAAATTGATCCAAAACAGGTGTCTGGGTATTTTTCTTTTTGTACTTGGTGCGTGTTGCGATAAGGTCTGTTTTTGCCTGCTGCGGATCCATCCCAAGCGTAGTCACTATATCCATATATATCTTTTGGATATTGGCTCCGGAGCTGAGCAGTACCTTGTAAGCAACCGTGTTGATATCTCTGAGTACAGCCATCAAAAGGTGCTCGGTACCGACTTCTTTTTCTCCCAGATCCTCAGCCTGCTTTCCCGCTGCCAGTATGATCTCCTCAAGCTTCGGCGAGAGCGTACTTTCTGCTGAGTCTATAAGTGCAGTGTCTGACCTTCCGATATAGGATTCTATTTCGAACTTTATATCTTCTTTTTGAAGCTTATTCTCTTTTAATATTGTCTGCGCAGTTCCCGGTGCTGCGCAAAGTCCGTACAAAAGGTGCTCAGTCCCAATAACGGGATTCCCCATTTTCGCTGCGAATTTCGCCGCCTTCGTGATCACCTTCTCCGCTTCCGGCGTCATCTTCTTTCTCATAGAAGTCCTCCATATCTTCATAGCTTTCTAATTCTTTTCGCATCCTTCTGACCAGCACAACGAGCGAGATACAGAAAATGCTTAAAACAACTATAAGAATGTATAATATGATACTGTAACTATTTTTTCCTTCTTTGTCAAGAGTTTTGTTTGCGTCTGCGGCCGCTCCTGTTACAACAACCGCCGTTTCGGCATCAGTGTCCGTTTGTTCTCTTACAACATAGAATTTATATGTTCTTTTGTCGCCGTTTTCGGCAGTTACCACAAGCTTTACCGTGTTTTCACCAAAGCTTAGGTTCCTGTTTCCCGAAATACTTGCTCTCGCTTTTTTGCTCGCCAGGATATAATCAATAAAAAATGTCTCGGTATCCGGTCCTACATACGCCTCGTATTCCTTCACCTTGGGATCAAACTCCGGACTGAATCTGATAGCATTTGTGACTATATCTTTTACTTTGTTATTTTTGCTCAAGTCCTTTGGAGGTTCGGATACTGCAGGTGTGCTTCCGGGTTCTCCGGGCGGCGTACTCGCATCCGCACCGGGTACATTGCCTATCACAAGATCAACCTTGTCTGTACTTAACGATATCGGCTTCCCCTCCGAATCAAGCACATCCGCACCCTGCCTGATAAAAATGCTTCCCGTACCTTCTTTTTTTGCAAAAAACTGCAACGAATAAGTCCTCGTCATCGGAGCGTCGGTATTACCCGTTGACTGGATATGCACTCCTCCGGTTTCCTTGGTAGCCTTGGAGCCACCACCCATAAACTTAAAAATGTCCGTATTGAAATCAACATAGAAATCCGTGTCGCCAACACCTGCTCCGGAGGACACCCTGCAGACCACAGTGAAAAATGCCCCCTTCTCGTATGTTGTCTCATTTGTCGTAAGCGCTATCCTTCCGCCTGATGCGTGGGACACCCCCGCTCCCGCAATCAATGAAACGATCATGGCAAGCGCAAAAACAAGGACCGCGAACGATCCTCGTTTTGATCTGTATTCTTTTCTATTGTTCATCATAAAATCTCCTTGACGAAGTCACCGCACAAGAATTTCAAATTCCCGCGTCGGATAAAATATGCTTTTCAGACAGGTGCTTTGCAATTGCTGCTTGGCATGCTGTTATACACCGGTATCGAAAATACCAATGGTGTTTTTTTCAATAATCCGCACTCCTCATACGCTTTTTTTACCCTTTGCGCTTCGGCTGTTGCGCCACCGACATTGGCCATGTACTGATGTGCATAACGCTGGTAAGGTGTCACATCAAATTTTTCAAGATATATCGTGTTTTGTCCGTTATTGATGTATCCTTTTCCAATATATGTGGCACCACCGACTATCGATCTGTATGGATCTGTCCACGGGCGCATATATGTTTTTTCTGTGCTCGATGCCCATTTAAGACCTCTTTCGAGAGCTCCCGTTCCGTTTGTCGCTCCTATATTATAGAAATTGTAAATACCCGGATAGGTTTTGTTTTTTCCGCTGACTGCTCCGCTTGTTGAAGTCGTGCTTGTGACAACCTCCTGCTTAACCCTTGAAACCAGGTGCAACGGGCTCACTCCGGACTCCTTTGCCGCTGCGATAAACGCTTTTGAGTACGTCATTTTTGCAGTCTTTTTTGTTGACGGATCAACGTATTTAAACTTTTTGTCAGCAAACGGAGTGTTTGACAGTACCTGTTTTACTCCGCTTTCGGTCTGATATTCTTTTTGATATCCCAAAAGCTCAAATTGAAAAATTGTGTTTTCGTTCAAAAAGTTTCTCGGATCCATATAGTATGCAACCGCTTTTTTGGATGCCGCAACCCAGTTTGTTCCGTCAAAAACCTTCCACTTCCCGGTCTTTGAATTGTACGCTGCGGAATCAGTTGATTTCCACGCCTTCGATTTGCCGTTTGATATGAGGTTGATACCGACCTTACTTTCTGCCTTCAACGCAGTGGACCATTTCAATCCGGTGTCGTATTTTTTGAACTCCCAAAAAGGGTATTTTGCGTGAAGCTCTCTTAAGTATGGCTTGTACGAATCAGGAAAGCCTTCCTTTGTAAGCGCCTCCTCAAATTGCTTTTCGGTAAGAGGATATATCTTGACAGTCCTTTTTGTTTTTGCAAGCTTGATGTACTTGGGAAGTATATATCCTTCTGTGGTTTTTTTATTAAATGTAAAGCTTATTTTGTACCACTTTACCGTTCCCACATATTTTTGTTCTGTAATTTTGACGGAGTCACTGTTTTTAACCGTTACTTTTGTTGTGCTCTGTTTCACTACGGTTGACTCCTCGGGTTTAACTCTGACGGTTTTTGTAGTGGAAATATTGAATGCCTTTGCCGTTGCGGGACTTGCAAGAGTTAAGTCAACACATTTACTTTTCACATAAGCTTTGACCGTTTTTTTGTTGTTTATAAATGATATTTTGAACCACTTTGTAGTACCGTTTGTTTTCTCTGCAATGATAGTTACTTCTGTTCCTACGGCAACCTTAAATACTTTTGAGTCAACCTCTTTTTTTGTTGTCAGATCAGAATTATAAATATATGTTTTTTTGCATATTTTTGCAGGAACGGCTATGGCATCATACACAGTTTCCGTACGATATACTTTTGCCGCCTTTGACTGCTGCACAGGCACGCCGCTTACGCACAAACAAAATATCAAAAGCGTGGTTGTCATCCTTTTGAATCCCTTCATCTTAATCCTCCACGACGAGCACTTGTGCGAGTCACCGCATGCGTGCTTTCGGCACGCATGTCGGATCAAAGGCTGTTTGGGCTCGTCACAAACAGCCGTGTGAAAAATCAGCATATCAATGTGATTTTTCACACTATCCCTCCATAATCATTTATATAACGTCATATCTGAACTTCTTTTCCCAAAGAAAACGAATATAACAATGTCCGGATCACAGGTTTTTTCAGAGACATTTCAAGCACTTCTTTGTAAAGCTTCATCTGAACTGCATAGTGCTCTACAAGCTTGCTTTCCTCTCCCTGTTCCACTCTGTCTGTTTTGTAATCCATAAGTACAATACCATCATCGGTTTCAAAATACCCATCTATAATTCCCTGAATAAGTACAGGTTTATCATCTGTGATATCAGGATAGATCTCAGAAGCCGGCTTATGCATGGTAAATGCCTGCTCTCTGTGCAGCCTTCCCTCGGCATACGCTTTTTTCATTTTTTGGCCAAGGTCCGAAGCGAAAAATGTGCTGAGTCTGTCAAACCGTAACAGCTTTTTCTCCTCAGCCTTCAACCTTCCACTGTCGATCAATTCATCAACCGCTGAGCGTATCTCCTCTTCGCTTTCCGTTTTTGAAAAGTCTATATAAGCCATAACCTGGTGCCACACTGTACCATACGCAGATGCCGATGTCGTTTCTTCGGACTGCTTTACAAACTCAGGTACCGGAACCTCATCCGCCTCTATGGCTTTCACAAATTGTTCACCTTCGTCGGACTCCTCAAGCGCCGCTTTTTTCACCTCGGAAACCGATATCTTTGCCGGAATAATCTCGTCCTCATCCGATCCTGACGCCTCCATCCGGCGAAGCAGCTCCACGATGTTTTCATTATAAGTGGCAGATGTGTCAAAAATATTGTTTTCTTCTACAAAAGTAGAGTCTGTGTATTCAGCGAATCTGCTCACGCTTTCATAAGCATATTCGCAGCACTCAAATCCAGGATGATCCAAAGCAGCAGAAAGTATCATTTTTGCATATGTATTCATCTCATATCTTGAATAAAAATCAACCTCCGGCCCTGATGGTTTCTCGTCAAAAGTCCCGGTAATTATAAGCTTTTCCTCCGCCCTTGTAAGCGCCACATACAAAAGTCTCTGCGCTTCGGCTTTTTCTTCGATCAATTGTTTTTCGCTTATGATATTTCTGAAAATTGTTTTTTTCTTTATACCGTATTCTATATCATCAGCGTATGTAGCTATTCCCAGATCATAATCCGTCAAAAACCTGTTCTTTTCTTTTTGAATTGCTTCCGTCGCAGTTCTTGTAAGTATAACGACCGGAAACTCCAAACCTTTACTCTTGTGGATAGTCATCATCCGCACGACATCACCATTTTCCGAACCGGCCGATACCTCTCCGATATCCAATTCAATCTCTTTTATTTTCTCAAACGATCTGACGAAATCGTGCACTCCCATATGTCCTGCATTATCAAATTTGATCGCTTCACTCAACAGATGATCAAGATTTGCGCACCTTCTGTCTCCATCCTGCAAAAGAGCAAAAATGTCCCGAATGCCCGTTTTTTCAAACACAGCCTCAATAAGCTCTGACGCAGAGGCTATAGATGAGAGTTCTCTGAAATAACCTATCATATCAACAAGTCGGTTAATTTCCGGTTCATCTACACTGCTCAATAATGATTCATACAGATCACATTTTTTATCTTTTGCGCGGATATTTGCAAGCATTTCTTCACTTATATCAAATATAGGACTAAGCGCTACCCCGGCCAGCGGGATATCCTGTCTGGGATTGTCTATCACCGCAAGGATCTCTGTCATAAGGCTGATCTCTCTGGTCGAATAAAACCCCTGCGACAATATCGTATCAAAAGGCACTCCCTCTCTTTTGAAGGCTTCTGCATATATGTCAGCAATTCCTTTTAACGCTCTTGACAGGATAACTATATCAGAATACTTAACCCTTCTTTTTTCCCCTTTTTCGAGAAATAACGGGTTGTCACCCTCGACCATTTCCCGTATCCTTCGAGCTATATGAGCCGCCTCACAATATATCCTGTCATCACCTCGAAGCTCTGTTATCACAAAATCGACATCACATCTGTCAAGTTCAACATTATCCGCATACATCAAATCATGTTTTTTCTGAACCTCATAGAAGTCACCACCGGGTTTTAATGATGCATCGTTATTATACTCTATTCCACCTATATCATCATGCATGATCAGTTGAAAAACATCATTTACATGCTCCAATACCGATGGTCTGCTTCGATAGTTTTCATTCAGGTTTATCAATCTGTGCTCGCTATCATGCACCTTTTCAAATGTATTCATCTTGTACTCAAACAGTTCAGGGCAGGCACCTCTGAACCTATAGATACTCTGCTTGATATCCCCGACCATAAACCTGTTGTTTGCGCTGCTAAACCAAGGGTGATCAGCATCCTCTATGGCATCGGAAACACTCCAAAGTATAGTATCCTGAACTCTGTTTGAATCCTGGTATTCATCTATCATTATCTCATCGAATTGCGTTGATAATTCGATCGCCGCATCCGACCTTGTATACTTTCCGGTTTCTTCATCCTTGTCAAACAATATACCAAGAGCAAATTGTTCAAGATCCGAAAAATCCATAATCCCCACATCAGCTTTTGCCTGTCTGAATTCTTCCAAAAACCTTTTTGTCAGTCTCAGTATCGTATGACAGGTTTTCGCCATCTCTGATCTGTCTTTTTCGCTTTCTTCTAACGATTGAAAAAAGAACTCGTTTTTGTCCTTTTCAAACCTGTCAACAATAGGACGGAGCTCCTTCCACAGTTCACGAAGCTCCTCATCTTTTGGTGCTGATTTGGGGACTCCCTTGAAGCTTGCTTTTTGAAGCTTTTGCATAATGTCATCATAAGCCTGCGTATATCCTGTTTCTCCTGTTAATACTTTTCCGTAAATCTTCGGAATAGTCACGCAAAGAAAGTTAATCTCACCGAAGGCATCAGCGTATTTTGACTTGATCAATTTGTCTTTAACTGAAATTTTTGATTCAATTTTTTTATATATGCCTTTGCACATATCAGACTCACGGCGCACTGCAAACCTGACAAACCCAGACTCATCAGAAAGCTGTTCATCGAGCGTGTCTTGCCATTTTTTTATGACTGTTTCAGGAAACGGTTCTGTTATGATCGCATTATATATACTGAGTATCCAGTCCTCCAAAGCAGTGTCATTTTTGATCAATGTCCTAAGTGAAACAAGCCGTATAAAATCATCCTTTGCTTCATTATACTCATCCTCAAGTATTGATCTCAAAACATCTTTTCTAAGCAATTTTAATTCATAATCATCCCCAAGTCTAAGCGCCGGATCAACACCTATCCTGTGAAAATACTGTCCGATCACAAAGCTGCAAAAGCTATGCACGGTTGATATATGCGCTGACGGCAAAAGCTTTAATTGATCATAAAACCTTTCTTTTTGCTTCGCTGTGAATTTGCTGCTTTCTATCGCATCCTCCAGTCTCTCTCTGATCTTTTCCTTCATGTGCTCGGCTGCAGCCTTCGTAAAAGTAACGACCACAAATCTGTCTATATCTACGGGATCTGCTTCGTCGATCATCCTCTGAAAAATGCGCTCAACAAGCACGGCGGTTTTTCCCGATCCCGCCGCTGCAGATACCAGAATTTCACAATTCCTTGCATCTATAATTCTTTTTTGATCATATGACCAAGCTATCTCACTCATTTTCGAGCTCCTCCAATACCTCGTTTGGTTTCATACTTTTCAGGTGCTGTATTGCAGTTTCTTTACTTCTCGAATCAATTCCACAAACACCTGCATATTCACAGTATTTGCAGGCAGGCTCCCCACTTCCATAAGCGGTTGGTTTTGCATGTATAGTTCCCTCGTATATCTTTTTTCCATTTTGTTTGATCCGGTTTACGGTGTGGTTCATAAGTAATTCAAACTCTTCAGTAGTAATGGCATTTGAACGGCTTGCATGAAGTGTTCCTGACTTTGTCATTGTCGCCGGTATGACTTCTGATTTTGGTTCTGCCGTAGATAAATTATCGTCCAATAGTTTTACTATATCCGGATCCGAATTTATATACCCGTCAGGTCTGAATCCCGCAGTGTCAACCTTCCCCACTGCCTTCAGTTCCTCAATTGTTTCGGTCCAATCCTTTTCAGACTCATCAACAGCAAAATACAATACCGCTGCAGGGACGCTGCCTTCACCTGCCATTTTCATAGCAGCGCGAAGATATGTCATAAGCTGGAGGCTCAATCCGTAGTATACTTCACCCAGTACAAGCTTTCGCGAACTGCTCTTATAATCAATTATTTTTACAAATTTATCATTGTACATATCTATGCGATCTATACGACCATGAAGCCTTATTTTTATTCCTTTTTTTATCTCCTCTGTCATCTCGTCTTCAGAATTTGCATCCGGAAATGACACCTCGGAATACTTTTGTTCAAAGCTTCCCGCAAGCATCTGGTGCCTCAGATGCTTCAGCGAATCCCTGTAAACCTTTTTCATTTTTTTGATCATATATGATGTTCTTTTGTCCTTGAAAAACAAGTCATCCTTAAATCCTGACACAGTTTCTTCCATTGTTTTGTCCGCAATTTCTTCAATGGTTTTGTCATCCAGGTCCTGCCATTTAAGCTTTCTTGTATTTAATTCCGTCGTGAATTTTTCAAGACATTTGTGAAAAACAGTTCCTCTGTCTGCAGCGTTTGGATCGTACTTGATACGCTCGGAAAGCCTCAGACCGTAATCAAGAAAATGAGCATACGGGCAGGATGCAAACTTCTCGATCCTTGATACGCTTGCAAACATCAGATCTCCATACAGATCACGGGCCGTCTGATCCGGTATACTTGCATTTATTTTATTGATATCTGATACCATTTGTATTTTTTTGAAAAACGAAGGATCTTTTTCACTATAGTATCTTGCGATCCCTCTGACTGTTTCGTCATTTTTTCGCAGTGCCACGCTCCTCAAAAGGGTTTTCTTCCCGAAGTCTGTCCCTATCAAAGTCTCGTAACTCTCATCTGCATCATCATTTTTTATGCTGACATTTTTAAATATCGATGTGATCCTTTTGATGATATATGACTCAGCTACAGGGTCTGAATCGGAATTTGTTTTTGAGTAGGACAGATGCAAAGCGACTGTGGGTTTTGTCAATAGCATATAGAAATAAAACTGTTCTCTATTGTACTGCTCCTCTGTAGTAGGCGCAAGAACAGTTCCGAGTTCCTCGATAGTTTTTCTTTCTCTTGTGGTAAGTATACCTTTTTCACTGACTGATTTCGGAAAGATATAGTCATTGTTTCCAAGTATAAATAAATGTCTGATCTCACTTAATCGACTTCGCATGAGATCCCCTACCAAAACAGCGTCATCGGAAGGCGGAACAAACCCCATAACTCCCTCTGACATACCCGCTTTTAAAACCCGTGAATACTCTTTTAAATTCATAGTCTCATCACCGATCAGACTGACAAGATTGTCGAGTATTTTCATCACGGCTCCATATAGTTTTTTGTATTCCTTTGCAAGTAGTATCTTGTTTTCCGATTCGAATTTTTCAGAGATTCCCAAAAGCTTTTCATACACTTTTTCTTTCACCAAAAAATCATATATTATCCTTGTATACTCTGCAACTGTTTTTTCTTTTCCACGAAGGTTTTTGGCAGTCTCTGATACAGAAGAATAAAACCTTTCTCTATATGAATTGATCTTTTCAAGAGGAAGTCTGTACTCATCAACATCGTATGTCCAGGGTTCTTCAAAAGCCTCAAGACCTCTTCTGCCACTGCCTATGATGTAGTTTTCAAGAATATCTGTTTCCTCCTGCTCAAGCACAGACAACCTGCATCGCAAAAATCTGACACAATACTCCACATCAAATCCACCCGTACACATATCAAGAAAAGAGCTTATATACTCTGTCAAAGGATTGGTGCCGAGACTTTTTTTGTGATCGGAAAAATACCTGATATGTAACTTTTCAAATGCACTTATCACGTATGTTTCATAAGCATTTGTATCACCCAGTATCACAGCTATATCACTGTATTTTTCTCCGTTTCTGACAAGCCTTGCAATTTCTCTTGCTGCGTACTCGGCTTCTTTTTTTATGGATGCACATACTCTGATATCGATCGCATCCTCTTCTTGTATGATCACTCCTTCATCGGATGTCATATCGTCTTCATTATAAATTTTTGCTTCACGGTCAAAAATGTTTTGCTCGAGGTGATCTAAAACAGCATTGTTTTTCAACCTATATGACCCTTTTTTGTCCCCACACCCGGTGATGACAGGCTCCTTTGCTTCGACTCCGGCTTCATTTGCTACTTCATATAGTTTTTTTATAGTCTTTTGACTGATCTCAAAAACATCCGCTCTTTTTTTGCTAAGAAGTACTCTGTCCCTGTCAGTCGTAACGGTTACATATACATCATCACAAACCTTTAATAACTCTTTTATAAGCTCATACTGTGACGGTATAAATCCGGTAAAACCGTCCAGTGATACAGTTGTATTTTTCAAAAAAGAAAGAGACGGCACGAGACGCGTCAGTCTCGGTATCATCTCCTCCGCAGCCATGTACTTTGAGCCCATTTTTTCTTTCATTCCAAGATACAAAAGCTTTATATCATTTAATTTTAATCCAAGCGCACTGTCCTTGCCTGATTTTTCCGAGAGCTCGTCAAACTTTTCCTCATCTAATTCGTACAGTATACACTCACTCAAAAGAGACTTGAGCTCGTCGAGAAATCCGGGACGATCAAGTCCCTTTGTAAAATACTTGAGGTTTGCTTTGTTGTCTGATAATTCTTTGCGAAGGAGCATGACTTTTCCTTCGTCAGTAAGCATAGTCGCAGCATCAGCTCGAGCTTCCGTCAGGGCATAATAATACAATCTGTTAAAGCTCAAAACATCGATATTTAAGATCGCACCGGAATTCTTTTCTACAAGTATCCTCTGAGCTTCCTGGGAAAACTGATCGGGAACAAGTACTATATGATTTTTGTCCCTGTCTTTCGCCGCGCGCTCAATGATCTCTCCAAACAGATACTCGCTTTTTCCACTCCCCGAGGCGCCGCATATCAATTTCAAGCTCATAGTAATCTCCATTCCGGAGCGTAGCGACGGAGTGGCGACGAGAACATCCAGTTCTCGTCTGCCATCAGTGGCTATTTGTGACGCTCCGGCACAAATAGCCGTGTGAAAAATCAGCATATCAGTGTGATTTTTCACACTATCCTCCATGACGAGCACTTGTGCGAGGCACGCAATGTCGGATCAAAGGATAATTGTGCTCGTCGCAATACATCCTATAAACTTTTAATTTATGTGATTATCAGATTTATCTATCCAGCGACCACAGCCTGCCGCACGCATCGCTTGGCATCATCCAGTCTCTGGGCGACAGTCCTACCGTTCCAACCTTTGGCCCGTCTGCCGAGCAGGAGCGCTTGTACTGTTGTGAGAAAAATCTTTTCATAAAAATGTCCAGCCATTTTTTGATCGTTTCCTCATCATACTCCCCCTTAAACGCATACTTTGCAAGACGCAGGATTTTTTCTGTTGTAGCACCCGTCCGATGCATATGATAAGCAAAGAAATCATGAAGCTCATACGGTCCGACTATGTTTTCGGTCTCCTGAGAGATCACGCCGTTTTCCGGTGGCAAAAGCTCAGGGCTTACAGGCGTATCCAAAATGTCGTATAATACTCTTGACAGCTTTTCATCCTCTGATGTGTCAGCCATATATTTTACAAGATGTCTTATAAGTGTTTTCGGAACCGAAGCATTGACACCATACATGGACATATGATCTCCGTTGTATGTTGCCCATCCGAGTGCGAGCTCTGACATATCTCCCGTTCCTACAACCAGTCCTCCGACCTTGTTTGCATAATCCATCAACACCTGTGTTCTTTCCCTGGCCTGCGCATTTTCATATGTCACATCATGAACGTTTTCATCCTGTCCGATGTCCGAAAAATGCCTCCTGACACTTTCTTTTATGTCTATTTCCATAAATGTTGTGCCCAGCGCTTTTGCCAGGTCTTCGGCGTTATTGTGGGTTCTTTCGGTGGTTCCGAATCCGGGCATCGTAATTGCATATATACCTTTTCTGTCGTATCCCAATCTGTCAAAAGCATGCGCAGTCACAAGCAGTGCAAGTGTAGAATCAAGTCCTCCCGAAACACCGATCAGGGCATTTTTACAACCGGTATGACTGAACCTTTTGTATAGAGATGCGGACTGAACATTTATAACAGTTCTCGCAGTTTCTTTTAATTCGTTTTCATTTTCAGCAACAAAAGGTGTTTTGGAATAATGCCTTGTAAGAGGTGTTTCAACAGGCGCGCCTATATCGAAAGTCACAACTCTGTATACATCCTCCTCGTCGGCCTGCTCAAAAGTACTCACCCTTCTCCTCTGGTTTCTCAGATAATGAAGGTCTATTTCCATCATTAGATCTCTGTTTTTATCAAACGGAGAATTCTCCAAAAGCATAAATCCGTTTTCGGCGATCAGGTTGTGACTTGAATAAACCATATCCGATGTAGATTCTCCGAAACCTGCATCCGCAAAAAGATAGGCGGATATAGTTCTTGCCGATTGTGATTTGATAAGCATTCTCCTGTAGTCGGCACGACCCACTATTTCGGCAGACGCCGCAGAATTAGCTATTATCAGCGCGCCGGCTGCAGCGTGTTGAGTAGACGGCGGATTCAGCGCTCTGAGGTCATCGCTTATTTCCACTGCAAAAGTAAAACAACTTGACCACGCATCCCTGAAAAGCAGACTCGTACCAAAAGGTACAACCTCATCTCCTATATTTATCTCGCCCATGTTAGGACGCCCCGGAGTGAAGCAGCGACCTTCGTGATGCTCTCCAAAATCAGGTAGATATGTTTTGGGGACCACTCCCAATATATGTCCTCCGCTTGCGACCACGGCAACATTGTAGAGCTTTCCTCTGTGCTCAAGCGGCATACCGACAACTGATACTATGTCGAGCTCAGCCGTCTGATACAGATAATCAAACAACGCTTCTTTCGCTCCGTCCAAAAGAGTGTCCTGTAAAAAAAGATCCCCGCAGGTATACCCAGTGATAGACATCTCGGGAAACACTACGAGTCTCACTCCACAGGCTGCCATAGCCTCAGCTTTTTCGATCATTTTTTTTGAGTTTGCATCCGGGTCGGCCACGACCACATCAGGTGATGAAACCGCAACCTTCACAAATCCGTCTTTCATTTTGTCCTCCTATATCACATATTTTCTTTGCATAATATTTCAGAAAAACATCTTGAATCAACAAAAATAATAACACAAAAATGAGCAGCGATAAACGCTGCCCAAAATACTCTTAAGTATCCCCGAAATGCCGGCTTCTGTTTTTTGACTCCTAGCAAAGGCTAGGTGGGCAACCGCATGTCGCCTTTTGTCTTCCGTTGCTATGATATCATAAGTACAAACACGTTCGTGAATGCAGTGACGGCCCGACATCCAACGACAGATATAGGAATCCCGTTTAAAGTGTTGTAGGTTCAAAAACACAGAAGTTATCGAACACTTCAGGAGACCATTTACTATGTTTCATATTATACTATATTTTTCATTATAAATCAAGTATATTTTCAGAAGTTTGAGGAAAAATTATCAGGAATTTTGTCCCATTTGTTTCGTCGCTCGAAACGGTTATTTTTCCGGCATGTCTTTCGACTATATTTTTCGCAACTAAAAGGCCGAGTCCGGAGCCTTCTCTTCCACCGTGTGTGCTCGCTCTGTAGAATTTATCAAATACCTGATCGATCTCTTCTTCCGGAATAACAACTCCGTGATCGCTAACTTCGCAGGATACGGTTCCTTCATCGGCATTCCTCGAAATATGTACCTTTATATCCGTATCAGGATCACAGTATTTAATTGCGTTTTGCATAAGGACAACCAGCACCTGTCTGATACGATCATAATCACCATCTATCAAAGACATTTCATCGTCGTATGTGACCTCTCCATGAAGTCCTTTTTCTTTCATCAGTATCCTGAGCCCACGCATCGCATCCTGTGCGACCGCGATCAGATTTATCACTTCGATATTTAATTCAAAATCAGGATTTTGCATGCGTGACATGGTAAGCAGATCGGAAACCAATCTGTCCATGGTATTGCACTCCTCACGGATCCTTTTCAGATAATCATTTCTCTTTTCGGGATCATTTACAAACCCTTCCACCAAGGAGTCCGCATATCCTTTTGTTACCGTGATAGGTGTCCGCAACTCATGCGAAACATTTGAGAAAAAATCACGCCTCGACTGCTCGACACCCTCTCTGTATGTCTCCGCTTCTACAAGCTGTTCCGCAAGCTCATCCATCGAATCCGCAAGCGTCCCAAGCTCGTCCTTTCGCACGATACCGGTAGTTCCCATATAGTCTCCTGCTGCTATTTCTTTTGCAAACTGATCTATACGAATGATAGGTCTCACCAGCTGTCTTGAAAAAATGAGCGCAAGGATAATGGCAATAACCCCACCCAAGCCTATACAGAAAAACATGTATTTCTGATATTGGCTCACGGCATTATTTCTCATTTTCATAGGTCCGGTAACAATGACCGCACCGATGACATTTTTGTTGCTGTCAAATATAGGTCTGGATACATGCATCATGTCAGCATCATAGATACTGTCGTGACTTGTATAGTTTCCGGTTTTCCCCTTGAATGCCTTGCTGAGGATTTTTTCCATGTCAGGCTCGAGATCAAGCTGCTCGACAGCGACATTGGTATACTCATCTCCCAACGGCTTCTCTGCATCCGGATTGGAAAAAACCCACATTTCCGTACGCCTGGAGCTTCCGAAATCCTCCATTGCCGACATATACTGTCTGTAGCCTTCAGTGTCATTTGTCTGATCAGCTTTGCTTATTCTTTCGGATATCGTTTTTGCCAGATCCGAAAGCTGAGTTTTGTAGGTACCAACGATATTGTTTTTGTTAAACTGCGTAAATAGCAATCCGATAAGCAGTGTAAAAGCCACTATCACAACACCGAAGTATACCAAAACCCTTACAAAAATATGTTTCATATGCTACAAAGCCTCATCATACTTTGATCTCAAATTTGTATCCAAGTCCCCATATAGTTTTGATTTCCCAGTTCGGATGCTCAACCTTGTCAAGCTTTGCTCTGAGCCTTTTGATATGTGAATCAACAGTTCTCGAATCTCCAAAATAATCCTGTCCCCAAAGACTGTCCAGAAGGTTGTCTCTGGTAAATACCTTGCTTGGATTGCCCGCGAGTATCCACATAGTCTCCACTTCTTTTTTTGTCATGGGAAGTTTGTTTGAACCGACAAAAACCGTGTATGCTTCGATATTGATCGTCAGGTCTGCTACATTTAACACCGTTTTTTCGCCCGATGACTCGGAGCGACCCATCCTTCTGAGCACTGCTCTAACGCGAGCCATGACCTCGTTCCCGCTAAAAGGCTTGACGATATAATCATCCGCTCCGATATCAAGTCCCATAACTCTTTCATAGTCTTCGCCCTTTGCCGTCACAAGTATGATCGGGACATCCGAATCCTCTCTGATCTTTTTGCAAACCTTGTAACCATCCATCCCCGGCATCATAACATCGAGAAGGATAACGCTCGGATTTGTTTTTTTGAAAAGGTCGAGAGCTTCAAAGCCATCCTTTGCCACTACAGGCTCAAATCCCTCTTTGGCTACATAAGTCGCCAAAACCTCCTGGATATCTTCATTGTCGTCGACGATAAGTATTCTTTGCATTCTATCCCTCCTGTTTTTTGAAATATGACTTTATATTGACACAGCTTTGCAACATTTCTATCAATAAAGCCTGTTATTATATACCATACAAAGACATATATCTGATACAACTATTGTAAACTTTTTTTTTGACTCTGTCAACGAAAATGCTCTTAATTTTGCATTATGACATATTTCTGCCCAACGAAGATGGTAGATTTATACTTGCCCAAATTTGGTACTTGACTAACCAGTGTTGGGGTATATGATTTAGGAGGAAACACCATGAAGAAATTATTGATCAAATCATTGGCGACAGCCGCTCTGATGTTTGGCCTCTGTTTGCTGATCTCAACGACAAGTAACGCGGCTCATTCCCGCAGACTCACGTTGAAGAAGCTAAACCTGACCAAAACTACATCATTTACGATCAGAGCACTCAACCTCTCAGAGGGCGAGACAGCGTCCTTCAAATCCACGGATTCCGATGTATTTAAGGTTGCAAGCGTCGCAAAAAACAAAAGGTCCTGTGTTGTGTACGGCAAATCAACCGGCTCTGCAAAGCTTAAGGTTACCATTAAAAAGAGTGGAGACTCTGTAGAAACTCTTTATTGCAAAATAAAGGTTACGCCTGTGCCTGTAAGTATCAAATTCAGTGATAAACACATCACTCTCGAAGAGGGTGACACTGTTTATCTCGATGCGATCATCAAACCGTACAGCGCAACCGAAGACCCGGTATACGAGGTCGAAAAGGAAGGAATCGTATCCGTAAATGTAAAAGGACGCGTTACCGCTCTTTCACCGGGAACCACCAAGGTTACAGCGACTCTTTTGTCGACAGGAAAAACGGCCACTTGTACTATCACGGTAAAGCCCGATCCTGATGACTGATAACCCTTCAAAACAGACTTCATCCATTATTTCATATAGGAGAAAGAGAAATCAACACCCGCTCAAAAAATAAGAAGCGGGTGTTGATTTTTGCATTTTTTTGTGATATAATATTTCTTGTGTAATTTTATTTTTCTGTTTATTAGGAGGTAGTCATGTTCGGAGAGCTTTTTGGCCGATATCTGGTTGAAGAAAAAATCATTGACGATTCAACTCTTTCAAATCTTCTCAAGGAGCAGGCAAAAACCCGTGTGAAGCTCGGTATGATGGCTGTTGCAGAGGGTTTGTGCACAAAGGAACAGGCAGATGAGATAAACCGAAAGCAGCAAAAAGAAGATAAGCGCTTCGGTGACATAGCCATAGAATCAGGCATTCTCAGCGAAGGGCAGCTCGAAAAGCTTCTCGAAAAGCAGGGAAGCCCGTACATGAAATTTATACAGATACTTGTCGACGAAACAGATGTTGAGTCGTTCGAGATAGACAGTTACCTCGAGAATTTCCGTAAAAAATGGGGATTTGACGAGTCCGAATTCGAAGCTGTCAAAAACGAAAATGTCGGCGGATATATATCGGCATTTGTGTCCAGCTCTCAGCCTTATATTTCAAATATAGCCGGACAGACACTCCGTAACATGATCAGATTTGTGACCAGTGACTTTTATATTGATAAGCTCAGACGCGTAGATGAAATCCCGTATGAGGCTCTTGCTATACAGCATTGCCATGGAGATCATTCGATCTATATCGGCCTTATGGAGCCTGAAGGGGAAAATTCCTTCATCACAATGGCAGAGTATATCACGGGAGACCGTTTCGACTCAATAAGCGCGATAGTATATGACTCCATCGGAGAATTTATAAACGCAGTAAGCGGTCTTATCATAACAGAGCTGGCAAGCGAGCGTCTCGCTATGGAGATCACTCCACAGAGCTTCTATGAAAAACAGGTGATCAAAGGTCACGGATATGTCCTTCCGATATTCTTTGAAGGAAAAGAGATCGACCTTTACATCTC
The DNA here is from genome assembly GCA_947166015.1 of uncultured Lachnospiraceae bacterium. Classification (GTDB taxonomy): domain Bacteria; phylum Bacillota; class Clostridia; order Lachnospirales; family Lachnospiraceae; genus Eubacterium_F. The sequence continues at coordinate 959 of CAMVCQ010000018.1, read as the reverse complement.
AATTGACAGCGATATCAATGTCGGCTCAACACCTCTCGATATCAAAGTGCAGGTTGACACAACCCGTTCCGAGGGCGCTGAAAAGAAGCCGACAGTAGTTATAGTTGATGACTCAGGTTGGTCAAGGACCATTCTCCGCAATCTCCTCGAGAAAAACGGATTTGCCATCGTAGGCGAAGCCGGAAACGGAAGCGAGGCGATAGAGGTTTACAAAAAATGCAGGCCTGACGTGATAACACTCGATATAACGATGCCTACTATGGATGGTATCGAAGCACTGAGGCACATCATGGAATTCGATCCGAGTGCAAAGGCTGCTATGATCACATCAGCCGGCCAGCGTGCAAAAGTCCTCGAGTCACTGAAGCTCGGTGCTGAGAAGTTTATCACAAAGCCATTTGATCCAAACCTGGTACTTACCGAGCTCAAAAGCCTCGTAAAGGACAAATACCCGGAGATGTAACCAAGGGTTACCATACACGGATAAAAGCGAAAGAACGCAAAACAATCGCTCGCGATATGTTTTGCGTTCTTTTTGATTTTAGGCTGTAGGCCGTCACCTTCCGACATGAGGAAAGTGTGTGCGAAGCACACGATAGAGTGCAGTGTGCACAGATGTGTCAAGCTCGCTTGAACACAGATGTGTGCACTTGCACGGACTTTCCGAATGGAGGAAGGTAGCCGTGTATGGTTACTCACTCTTCTGTTGTCGCTGTCTCTGCTGTGATACCGTCTCTCCACTGCTCAAGCTTTTTGATCGTAGCATCAACAGTCTTTCCGGAGATTTCCGGAAGCTCCTCTCCCCAAGCACTTTGAGCCTGTTCGAAGCCTTTTTTCACAGCTTCGATAAGTTTATCTGCTTTGGTCGGATCATCACCGGCGAGAGCTTTTGCCATTTCTACCATTCTGTCGCTGGTTTTTTCAACTCCCCAGTATCCATCGTCGGCAATATCTTTTTT
>CAMVCQ010000017.1 GCA_947166015.1 uncultured Lachnospiraceae bacterium | reverse complement strand
AGGACATTTAGAAATCCTGCCATCTCCCTCTCATCAGGAAGCTCGCCCGTAAGCAAAAGATACGCCGTTTTTTCAAATTGGTATCTTTCCTCTTTTGCGTTCTCAAGAAGGTCATAGACATCATAACCCCTATATCTGAGACTTCCTTCGCAGGGAATCCTCTCTCCATTTTCCTCTATCGAACCGGTAACCTCGGAAATCTCGGTCAGCCCCGTAAGGACACCTTTTCCGTTTCTGTCCCTGAGTCCCTGTTTGACATCGTATTTATCATAAAGATCGCGATTGATGATACCTGATGTCTCATTATAGTGTAAAAGGCGCGAAAATTCGTCGTTTAGGTTCTCTGTCAGCGCCATCATCGATTGATTTTTCATAATTGCTTAATTGTGGAAAAATGCTCCGATAGCGGTTTTTCCAGCTTCCTCCTGTTAATTTTGTATACACACTATCGTATTATACTACAATTGCCGAGATTGTGCAAGTTTTCGAAAACGGACATTTTTATTGTTACAAAAAATATGTTGACAGACAATATAAATCATGATATTATACATATGAACAGTTGCTCATATGTTTGTTTTGCGAGTGAATATAAATAAAAACGGAGGATACCAACATGAAGAAAAAATTCAAATTACAGGATCTTGATTGCGCTAACTGCGCTGCAAAAATGGAGGATGCGATCAAAAAGATCGACGGAGTCACCGATGCATCGGTAAGCTTTATGACTCAAAAAATGATGATTGAGGCTGATGATGATGTTTTCGATGATGTAGTGAAAAAAGCTATTGATTGCATCGCGAAAGTCGAGCCTGATTGTGTCGTTTTAGTATAGTTTTATGTAGGTTATAATGCACCCACCGGGAGGAAAAAATGTCAAAAAAGCTAAAAAATCGATTAATACGGATCATCGTCGCGCTGATCATTTTTGTTGGGCTGATGGTGTTGGAGCATACTGAGTTTCTTTTTGATGATGCGTTCCACAAGCTCCCTTGGTATATATGCCTCCCTATCTGGCTGGTTCCATACATCATCGTCGGATATGATGTTTTGTTCAAGGCGTTTCGCAACATCTCCCGAGGAAAGATATTTGATGAAAACTTCCTGATGATGATCGCGACATTTGGCGCTTTTGCTGTACAAGAGTTCTCTGAAGCCGCAGCCGTGATGCTTTTTTACCAGACAGGCGAGCTTTTCCAAAGCTACGCTGTCGGCAAATCGCGTGAGTCTATCACAGCAATGATGGAGATAGTCCCCGAGTATGCAAATGTCGAAACAGACGGTGCTCTAACGAAGGTCGACCCTGATGATGTCGAAATCGGCACGATCATAACTATCCTTCCCGGTGAAAAAATCCCCCTTGACGGTGTAGTCGTAGAGGGAACTTCTATGCTTGACACCAAAGCTCTGACCGGTGAATCAGTCCCCAGAAGCATCGGAGTCGGTGACGATATCATAAGCGGCTGCGTAAACGGAAGCGGTACTCTGAAGGTTAAAACAACAAAAGAATTCGATGATTCAACAGTTTCAAAAATCCTTGAGCTCGTCGAAAACGCTTCTTCAAAAAAGGCAAAAACCGAGAATTTCATCACCCGTTTTGCAAAGTACTACACACCTGTAGTGACTATCGGGGCGGTACTTCTCGCTGTTATTCCGCCGATTTTTATGGGCGGATGGCTGATGTGGCTTGAAAGAGCCTGTATATTTTTGGTTATCTCCTGCCCCTGTGCTCTTGTCATATCCGTTCCGATGGGATTTTTCGGTGGCATAGGCGCGGGCTCAAAAATAGGCGTTCTCGTCAAAGGCTCAAACTACCTCGAGAGCTGTGCCGAGCTTAAAACCGTTGTGTTTGACAAGACCGGAACTATCACCAAAGGCGAATTCAAGGTCAGTGGAATCTATCCGAAAAATGACGCCTATGAGACTTTTTGCAATTTGACTTCATCCGATACTATCTCGGACGAAAAACAATCACTCCTGCATCTGGCAGCGTTGGCCGAAGGGTACTCCACGCACCCTATCGCTCTTTCCATCAAGGATGCTTACGCAGAAATCTCAGGTGACATAAACAATCTTGATCTGTCTGAGGTTACTGACTACGAGGAAATTGCAGGTCACGGTATACACGCATTTATATTTGGCCAGGAAGTGATCGCAGGCAATGATAAAATTATGAAAAAATTCGGTGTCGATTATGAGAAAAATAACGATATAGGAACTATAGTCTATCTTGCCGCCGCACTCGATGAAACACACGATAATTCAAGCAAGAACGAAAAAAGCGAGTTTATTTTTATCGGATCTGTAACTATCTCGGATTCAATAAAAGAAGGTGTAAAAAATGCTTTAAAAGATATGAAAAATTCCGGTGTAAAAAATACTGTTATGCTTACCGGTGATCACACACCTGTTGCAGAAGCAGTTGCAAAAGAAACCGGGATCGATGAGGTGTTTTCCGAGCTTCTTCCTGCTGACAAGGTCGAAAAAGTCGAGAATCTCCTCGCAAGCAAAACAGGAAATCTTGCTTTTGTAGGAGACGGTATAAACGACGCTCCTGTCCTTACCCGAGCTGATATCGGTATAGCTATGGGAAGCATGGGAAGCGATGCTGCGATAGAAGCAGCAGATATCGTTATAATGGATGATGATATATCGAAGATTGCAAAGATCATCCATATATCAAAAAAGACAATCCGCATCGTAAAAGAAAACATAGTATTTGCGCTCGCTGTGAAATTTGCAGTTTTGATCCTCGGTGCGATAGGTATAGCAAACATGTGGGCTGCCGTTTTTGCAGACGTCGGCGTCGCCGTGATCGCTATACTGAATTCTATGCGCACCCTTCGTACGAAAACGAATTAATAATGCAAGATTATTCTTATAAAAATAGCCGGTTTGCAGCACACAGCCTGCAAACCGGCTATTTTCATCCACTATTCAAACACATCTGATGATCTCACTTATAGAGCTTAGCTTTTGCTCTGCGGCGTATTTTTCCATACCGTCTATTATTTCCGAAGTGATATACGGGTTATGGAAATTCGCCGTTCCGACAGCAACCATAGTTGCGCCCGCCATCATCATCTCAAGTGCGTCCTCAGTTGATGCGACACCGCCCATTCCTATTATCGGAAGGTTTGTTGAGTGAGCTACCTCATACACCATCCTGACCGCTATAGGATGCACGGCAGGGCCTGACATTCCACCGGTTTTATTTGCCAGTGCAAATGCTTTTCTTTTCACATCTATTTTCATTCCTGTGAGCGTATTTATAAGTGACACTCCATCAGCACCGCCGGCTTCAACAGCCTTTGCCATTTCTTTTATATCAGTGACATTTGGGCTAAGCTTCATAACTACAGGCTGATAAGCAACACTTTTTACGGCTTTTGTTATCTTTTCAGCCATCTCAGGCTTTTGGCCGAATGCTATCCCGCCCTCTTTTACATTTGGGCAGGAAATGTTTATCTCAAGCAGATCTATATCATCCTTCACATCGTCTTTTGCAAGTCGTTCTACCACATTTAAGTATTCTTCTTCGCTGTGACCGCAGACGTTTACGATTACTTTGGCTCCTCTTTTTTTCAGAAATGCTAAGTCTCTCTCGATAAATGTTTCTACCCCCGGGTTTTGAAGCCCGATGGCGTTTAGCATGCCGGAGTTTGTCTCAGCGATTCGGGGCGTGGGATTTCCTGACCAGGGCTTATCGGCAACGCCTTTTGTGGTCACTGCTCCGAGTCTGCTCACATCGACGTATTCGCCGTATTCCATTCCCGATCCAAATGTTCCTGATGCAGTTGTTATCGGGTTTTCAAATCGCACTCCTGCGAATTCGACGCTCAATAGTTTACTCATAATTCAATCCTTCCATATTGGTAAATCTTTATGTGGATATAACAAATAGTGTGAATAATCAAAATAATTATGCTATATAAGAATCGTAGTATAGTTACTGAAATCGATTTTGTGTTAACTGCTTTTGTACGAGGGGACTCGCGAGGAACATCGTTGCGCAGCCGAGGTGTTTTCGAGGCGTGCAACGCGATGTTTCCGCAAGACGCGAGTGGATCCCCGAGTAAAAGCTAGTTAACCAAAATCGAATACATTACTAATAAAGAGATTATTATATAGCAACCATTTTGCTTGGGAACACCGGCCCATCCTTGCAGATACGCGCATTGGTGACCTTCGAGTGGTCATCCACAGCAGTTGTGTCGCAGACGCACCCAAGGCAGGCACCTATCCCGCAGGCCATTTTTTCCTCGAGTGAGATGAAAGTCTGCACATCATTATCAATTCCGTATTGCTTCACGCCTTTTAGCATCGGCATCGGCCCGCAGGCACAGATCACATCGCCTTTTATCCCCGACGCTGACAGCGCATCTATAACAGTCCCCTTCGTGCCGACGCTTCCATCGTCTGAGGATATGAGCACCTCGTCGCAGACCTCTTCAAATCTTTCCTTCAAAAATGTATGTCTGTCTCTGTACCCGAGAACAGCCGTGATAAATGGGCTTTCTCCGTCTTTTAGCCCACTTGGCAGAGTCTTTTCTCGAAAGCTTTTTGCCAGCGCAAGCATCGGCGGTATACCGATCCCACCTCCGATAAGTATAGGACTCGCAAAGCTTTGTCCGTCAAACGCTGCATCAAATCCGTTCCCCAGAGGTCCCATTATTGATACACGATTTCCCGGGATAAGCCTTGAAAACTCTGTCGTCCCGTAGCCCACAGTTCTATAGACCAGAGTCAGATTTTTGTCCTTGTAGTCTATATCGCATATACTTATCGGACGCGGCAGCAAGTGTGCATCGTCCCTGGTGTACACCGACACAAACTGACCCGGAACAGCTTTTTCAGCTATGCCGGGCGCATGGATATTCAACATATAAACATCATCCGAGAGTTTTCCAACCTCGTTGATCACACATTCTTTTTTCATTACGCATCCTTCTCCAGTGCTTCTTTAATTTTGGATTTGAGTATCGGCATCCTCTCTCTTGCTATCTCCCAGATCGCCTCACGATTCGCACCCTCTACATCATCCATTATCCTGCTTTCGATACCGTAGAGCTTGTTCCACTGCACGGACTTGACCTCTGATTTCACCTTGTCACTCAGAGATATCTTTGCAAGCTCTCCCATCTGCATCAGATTAAAAATGCACGCTTCGACACACATTTTGTTTGTCTTGAATTCATCAAATGATTCAAGTCCATGTGTGTATTTCATGATCCTGTCAGCGTGGTCGCAAATCTTGTTTAGTACCTGTCTGTCACGACTATCCATAGGCACCTCCGTTTAATTATCAAAATATCGAGTTTATATCCTCTATCATATCTATCACGGCCTGCCTTGAGGCCTCATAGAATCTGTCGTCCCCAAATTCCTTGTACTTATCCTGTTTATAAGCACAGATAATACCTCTTGACGAATTAACTATCGCACCGAGTCCGTCGTCATTGAAGTATGGACGGAGTGTATCCGCTGTTCCACCCTGTGCTCCATAACCAGGGACAAGGATGTAAGTGTTTGGCATTTTTTCGCGCAAAAATGCCCCCATCTCAGGATATGTCGCACCAACGACAGCGCCGACATTTGAGTAGTCGCCGTCCATTGATTCCATTCCCCATTCGTTGACCTTGTCAGCCACAAGCTCATACAATGGATGTCCGTCTATCATCTGATCCTGAAATTCTCCTGATGACGGATTGGATGTTTTTACAAGTACAAAAATGCCCTTGTCGTATTCATTGCAGGCATCGACAAACGGCTTGACTCCGTCTGTTCCAAGGTATGGATTGACTGTCACCATATCCTCGTCAAATGCGGAAACCTCTGTATCTCCAATGGTCACAGCCCCGATATGACCGTTTGCATAGGCAGCAGAGGTCGACCCGATATCGCCTCTTTTTATATCGCCTATCACCACAAGTCCTTTTTCCTGACAGTACTTAACAGTCTTATCAAACGCGACTATCCCAGGGATTCCAAACTGCTCATACATCGCAATCTGCGGTTTTACAGCCGGTATCAGATCGTATGTCGCATCTATGATTTCTTTGTTGAATTTCCAGATAACATCTCCCGCCGCTTCAAGTGCACCAAACTGCTCTGATATGGCATTATCAAGCATTTTTTTCGGGATATAGTCAATCATCGGATCAAGTCCCACAACAACGGGAGCATTTTTTTCGCGTATTTTTTCAATGAGCACTGAAATCATTTTTAATCCTCCTTTACGGGATCTATAAAAAGATCTATCTCGCCAAAATCATCTATCGCAAAGTCTTCGATAAACCCGGAATTTTTGATGTCTTCGACCACATTTTTGTTGCTGAGTGTAGTCAGTATCTCGTCCTTATCTATCCACTTGCTGTCGTGCAGGTCCTCGGAGAGCCTGACATTATCTGACACTGCGTCGCACAAAAACGCAATGCCGCTTGAGCAGACTTCTCCTGCTGTAAATCCCCATGTATAGAGCGTTTTTGTCACTTCTACAGTAAGGCCGGTCTGCTCGAGGATAGATCGTTTCAACGCAATCTCAGGAGTTTCACCGAAGTTTACATATCCATTGATAAATTCCCATTGATAAGGATCGAAAATTCTGTCATCATACCAGCGTTCAACAACGAGGTATTTGTCATTGTGCCTTACTATACCTTTGGTCAGTACTCGAAATTTTTCCATTGGTTTTGCTCCTTCCGAATCAGCACTTTCGGGAAACATCTGATCAGGCAGCATCTCCCAAAAATGCTCGTATGTGCGACTTGGTTTGATGATTTATTTTGCAGTAATAAATCCTTTTGCCTTGAGAAGCTCTGCCATCAAAACTCCGCCTCCTGCGGCTCCTCTGACCGTGTTGTGTGAAAGTCCCACAAATTTCCAATCAAAATATGAGTCCTCTCTAAGTCTTCCTATAGTGATTCCATATCCACCTTCATAGTCCACATCCAAAGAAACCTGAGGACGATCATCTTCAGTCATATATCTGATAAACTGTTTTGGCGCGCTTGGAAGTCCCAGACTCTGCGGTTCGCCTGAGAAACTCTCCATTGCCTGTATAAGCTCATCTTTTGATGGCTTTTTATTTAAGTTCACAAACACAGCTGCAGTATGTCCATTGAGTACCGGAACTCTGATACACTGGCTTGTGATGAGCGGACCATCCGCCGGAACTATTTTTCCGCCTTCGACACGTCCCCATACACGAAGGGGCTCTTTTTCACTTTTTTCTTCCTCACCACCGATATAAGGGATGATGTTGTGCTCCATCTCAGGCCAGTCTTTGAAGGTCTTTCCTGCTCCTGAAATAGCCTGATATGTAGTTACTACTGCAAGCGAAGGCTCAAACTCTTTCCATGCAGTAAGCACAGGAGTATAGCTCTGAATCGAACAGTTCGGTTTCACGCAGATAAATCCTTTTGTTGTTCCAAGTCTTTTTTTCTGTGACTCGATGACTTCCAGATGTTCAGGATTTATCTCGGGTACTATCATCGGAACATCCGGAGTCCAACGATGCGCAGAGTTATTTGACACTACAGGAGTTTCAGTTTTCGCATACTCCTCCTCTATTCTTTTGATCTCATCTTTGGTCATATCCACTGCAGAAAAACAAAAATCGACCTCTGATGCAACAGCCTCAACATCGGCAACATTTTTTACAACGATGTTTTTTACTGATTCAGGCATTGGTGTATCCATTTTCCATCTTCCACCTACAGCCTCTTCATATGTTTTTCCGGCACTTCTTGCGCTGGCCGCAATCGTTACCACCTCAAACCATGGATGGTTTTCCAACAAAGATACAAATCTCTGTCCTACCATTCCTGTTCCGCCAAGTATACCTACTCTCAATTTGTTACTCATTTTTTTCTTCCTCCAATTTTATCTCAATTAATAATCAATGATGGAAAAGTCTGATTCCCGTGAAGCTCATCACGATACCATGCTCATCGCAAGCGGCGATAACTTCATCATCCCTGATTGAACCACCGGGCTGCGCGATGTACTTGACACCGGAACGGAATGCTCTTTCAACATTATCCGAAAACGGGAAAAATGCATCCGATCCGCATACAACATCCTTTGCGTACTCTTTGATCCAAGCCTCTTTTGCTTCTTTTTCAAAGACAGGAGGTTTCTCTGTGAATACTTTTTCCCATTCACCGTCTCTGAGAACATCCATATAATCCTCACCGATATACAGATCTATCGCATTATCGCGGTTTGCACGCTTGATCTCCTCTTTGAACGGAAGGTTAAGCACCTGCGGTGACTGACGCAGAAGCCAGTTATCGGCTTTCTGTCCTGCAAGTCTGGTGCAATGGATACGCGACTGCTGACCCGCTCCTACACCGATAGCCTGTCCGCCTTTTACGAAGCATACAGAATTAGACTGTGTATACTTAAGCGTGATCATAGCCACTGACATATCAATCCTTGCCTGATCCGGAAGCTCTTTATTTTTTGTTACAATATTATTGAAAAATTCTTTGTTGATATCAAGCTCGTTTCTTCCCTGCTCAAATGTGATACCAAACACCTCTTTGTGCTCGATCTGAGGAGGAACATAGTTCGGATCCATCTCTATGATCGCATAAGTTCCTTTTTTCTTGTCTTTGAGCATCTCAAGTGCCTCAGGCTCATATCCCGGTGCGATGATACCGTCTGAAAACTCTCTTTTGATAATGCTTGCTGCCGAAACATCGCAAACATCAGAAAGAGCGATGAAGTCACCATACGATGACATACGGTCAGCACCTCTTGCTCTTGCATACGCTGCTGCCAAAGGAGAAAGCTCTCCGAGGTCATCTACCCAGTAAATCTTTGCTTCCACATCTGAGAGAGGAAGTCCAACCGCTGCCCCTGCAGGAGAAACATGCTTAAATGATGTTGCAGCCGGAAGCCCTGTTGCTTTTTTAAGCTCAGACACCAACTGCCATCCGTTTAATGCATCAAGGAAGTTGATATATCCCGGCTTGCCGTTAAGTATTTTTACCGGAAGCTCTCCTCCGTCCTGAGCATATATTTTTGATGGTTTCTGATTCGGGTTACATCCATATTTTAATTCTAATTCTTTCATTTTTTATCTCCTTTTTTTAATGATTATTTATTTTTATTAACAATCCTTGTTTCATATTTGCCTGTTGCAATATCGATAAATCTGACAAAAAGTGATACTTTATTGTCATCGTTTAACGCGTTCCAAACCATATCGGTAAACTCATCGATATTTCCTTTGATATCAACTCTTGTAGGCTCTCCCTCGTAGCTTGGAAGCGGGTTTCCGTCACCCATGTATGTATGGATGAAGCTTCCCTCACCCGGTGCCGGGTTCTCATATGCGTATGTAAATCTGTCACATCTTTCGGAATCTCCGTCATGGCTTTTCAATATAGACATAGCATAATCAAATTTAGCGTTTTCAACATGCATGATACCCGAGATTCGAGGTGTATAGTTCGGTGCATCAGGCTCAAACTCGCGCGTCCTTAATGACTCCTCAAACGTCTGACCTTTTTCCATCAGCTCGTATATCGTATCCGTCTGATCTCCGTTTGTAACGATAGTATCGTTTCCGCGAACTCTGACAGGCGCATAGATGATAAGTGAAGGATCCTCAAGCTTTGACTCATCAAATGCCTGTGTTCTGATACCTTCGCCCTCCTCAGCAAAAATGCGGTTGCGGCTGTTTGAGCTTCTTCCCATGATGAAGTATGCTGTCACGGCATTTTTGCCATCCGGTGTCACTCCTATGACTATACCTCTTCCCGGATATGCATTGTTTTTCAGATCGTTTTCAAGACTTACTGTCTTCATTTGTTTTTTCCCCCTTCTCGGTTTGATATATGATCTGTTTCAGTTTTACATTTCAATAATGGAAACACCGGTTTTAACAGTGTATCCTTAAATCTTTCAGGCTTCTCTGAGCTCAAGCGGTTTTTCTCTGTCCATCTCCTCACACATAGCAAGGAATTTGTCCAAAGGCACATCGTTAACCTGCTTGTTTGTTCCTCTGATATTGAGAGAAACTGTGTTATTCTCCACTTCCTTGTCTCCGATGACAACAACATACGGTGTTTTTGCTTTTTTGTATGTTTTGATCTTGTTCATCATGTTTTTGTCAGAGTAGTCAGCCCGGACTCTTATATGACGGTCACGGAGCATATCCTCGATCTTTTTGGCGTATTCGTTGTGCTCCTCATGTATCGGAACAAGGCTTACCTGCGTAGGTGCAAGCCAGAATGGAAATGCTCCCTTGAAGTTCTCGATAAGGATTCCGATAAATCTCTCAAACGATCCAAATATCGCTCTGTGAATCATTACGGGTTGCTTGAGAGTACCGTCTGCAGCAGCGTACTTGAGTCCGAAGTTACCCGGAAGCTGGAAGTCAAGCTGTATCGTTCCCATCTGCCACTCACGACCGAGTGCATCCTTCATCTGAAGGTCGATCTTTGGTCCGTAGAACGCTCCGTCGCCTTCGTTTATCTCGTATCCACCCTCTCCATAGGTCGCGTCAAGGATGTCTTTGAGCTCAGCTTCAGCTTTGTCCCAAAGCTCCACATCTCCCATGAAGTCATCCGGTCTTGTTGACAACTCCGCTCTGTATGTGAGCCCGAGAGTGTTGTATATCTGATCTGCGATCTTCATGATATCAGCGATCTCATCTCCGATCATATCCTCTGTAAGGAAGGTATGATCATCATCCTGATGGAAAAGCTGCACACGGAAAAGCCCGTTCAGCTCACCTGATTTTTCCTTTCGGTGGATCGGTGAAGTCTCTGAAAATCTAAGCGGGAAATCCTTGTAGGATCTGCCCTCTCTTTTGTATACATTGATCGAATTCGGACAGTTCATCGGCTTGATGGCATAAACCGTGTTCTCATCAATCTCGGAGATAAACATATTGTTCTGGTAGTGCGCCCAGTGACCGCTTGTGATCCAAAGCTCTCTTGAGTTAAGCATCGGAGCAGCGATCTCATTGTAACCATGACGCTCGTGTATATCTCTCCAAAATGATAATAATGCGTTGTACAGTTTCCAGCCTTCAGGAAGCCAGTAAGGCATACCCGGAGCTGTCTCGTGGAACATAAAAAGTCCGAGCTCCGGTCCTATTTTTTTGTGGTCTCTCTCCATAGCTTCTCTGACAAGTGCAAGGTGCTCTTTCAATGCTTTTTTGTCAGGGAACGCATACAGATATATCCTTTGCATGCTGTCCTTTGTCTCATCTCCGCGCCAGTAAGCACCTGATGCGGACTTAACCTGAAACGCCGTCTGCAAAAGCTCCTGTGAATTGTCCACGTGAGGTCCGCGGCACAGATCCACATAGTCATCTCCTGTATAGTAAATCGTAATGATCTCATCATCAGGGAGCTCTTCGATAAGCTCCATTTTGTATTTTTGGTCCTTGAAAATCTCTCTTGCCTCGTCCTTGGATACCTCTTTGCGAGTCCAATCCTCTTTTCTTTTGAGGATCTCTCTCATTTTTTCCTCGATCACAGGGTAATCATCCTGTGTTATTGTCCTCGGCAGAGTAAAATCATAGTAGCAACCGTCACTTATCTGCGGTCCTATGGAAAACTGAACCTTGTCCTTTCCAAAAATCTCGATCACTGCCTTTGCAAGGATATGCGCCAGTGAATGACGATATACCTCCAAAAATTTTTCTCGTTCCATTTCTTCCTCCTTAAGCTTTATTTATCTATCAATTCTCTTTTAGCAAGTATAGATTGATCCATTTGTTTATCTCGGTCCAATACGCTCCGGCATCGACCTGATAGCTTTCTGCATGCTTTGCTCTAAATATTGTGACCATTTTTTTCTTTTCGGCACTGCAGACTTCATAGAGCTGACTCATCATTTCGTACGGTACGAATCTATCCTCATCGCCATGTATGAACAGCGTCGGTATAGATACTTTTTTGACTGATTCTATAGCGGAATTCTCTTTGAATCCAAACTTGAATCTCATATAGCAAAACAAATTGCACAGATACAACACCGGGAACACCGGCACGCCGAATTCATCCCTTATCTGATGCTTGAATTCCTCCCAGCATGATGTATATGCGCAGTCGGAAATGATCGCTTTTACATTGTCAGGGATTTCTTCTCCCGCAGCGGCGATAACAGCCGTTCCGCCCATCGAAATCCCGTACAGGATTATTTTTGCATCAGGGTCGTTTTCCGCTATGTGCCTCGCCCAGTCCCTGACATCCAATCGATCATGGACTCCCATTCCCAGGTAGTTTCCTTCGCTTATCCCGTGACCTCTGAGACTCGGGACATACACATGAAATCCCATGTCGAAAAATCTAAGCGCCTGGTTTGCGACATCCTGAAGTCTGTGATTGCCGTATCCGTGGCACAGTATAGCGTACAAATGCTTATTCGGATAGAGCTCATTCATCATAACCCTTGTTTTGAGCTTCAATCCGTCAAATGATGTGATCTCCTCGACATCGCATTTTTCCAACTTGTGCACGGCATCCTTTACATAATCAACCACTTCGCTGTCTTCGCCAAGCCCGAAAACATCGGCCATCGATATAGGCGCCTTCCTCTGGATCGCAAAATTCGTCAAAAATACAACGACCAAAGCAATTGCTATAAGGACTACGAAAGCCTCTATGATCAGACCCAGGATCATTCCTTTTGCGAGGAAAAATAACCCCAATCCAATGATTATCACATATACAACAGCATTTCTGACTTCCTTAGCCATCTGATGGAATCTCCCTATGCGTAAATGCTTTTTCGCCGGTTGCGTATTTCTCAACAGTCTGTCCCGAGCCATACAACTTGTATTTGTATGTCATAAGTCCATCCAGACCTACAGGGCCTCTTGCGTGGATTTTTCCGGTGCTTATACCAACCTCTGCACCAAATCCGTATCTGAAGCCATCAGAAAACCTTGTTGAGCAGTTCGCATATACCCCCGCCGAATCAACAAGCTGCATAAACCTCTCTATATGGTCCTCATTGTGAGTAAGAATAGCATCTGTATGGTGTGATCCGTGCCTGTTTATATGCTCTATAGCCTCATCAACATCCGATACAAATTTGATTCCCAGCGCAAATGACAGATACTCTCTGTCAAAATCCTCATCAGTGATAGATGTCGCATCAGCGCCCTCGTCACCCATTCTTTCCTTCATATCAGGAGTGGCATTGATGTTTACCCCCTCCGATCTCAGGCGTTTCGCAAGTGCCTTCAAAAATTCATCGGAGACATTTTTGTTGATCAGGATAGTCTCGACCGCGTTGCAGGCCGCTGCGTACTGGATTTTTGCATCGGTTATGATGTCGATCGCCTCATCCGTTTCCTCGTCCACATATATGTGACAGATGCCGTCGGAATGCCCCATTACAGGGATTGAGGTGTTGTCCATGATATATCTGACGAATTTGTTTGACCCTCTTGGGATCAACAGATCCACGTAACCGTCAAGCTTCAAAAGCTCATCTATCTCGGCGTGAGACTCTGCCTGAGCAAGGCATCCGTCAGGAAGCTCTGTTTTTGCGATAGCTTCCTTGATCACCTTAAACAGTATCCTGTTTGTGTTGATAGTCTCTTTTCCGCCTTTTAGTATCGCACAGTTCCCGCTCTTTATGCAAAGCGACGCGATCTGCACAAGTGCATCCGGTCTCGCTTCAAAAATAACCCCTATGACACCTATGGGGCAGCTCTGGCGCACAAGCCTAAGCCCTTCATCAAGCTCTCTGTTCAATGTCACCTTTCCGATAGGATCCTCGAGCTTTTGAAGTGCATCAAGTCCTTCAATGACCGAATTCATCTTTCCTTCATCGAATTTAAGCCTTTTTTTCACCGCATCAGCTACACCCGACTCATCAGCTGCATCAAGGTCTTTGTGATTCTCGGCAAAAATGTCCTCTTTGTGTGCTGTCAGGGCATTTTTGATCTCCTCAAGTGCGCTGTTTCTGGCTTCTGCCGATGTGGCTCCCATATGAGGCGCCTGGAGTTTCATCTCCCGTGCCATCTCTTCAACTGTCATATTTATACCCCCAATATCGGATTTTTGTGATTTAAGAATGCACGCATAATCGGTTTCCTTAGAGTTATACATAGACCATTATACTTCTTTTGAGTAAATAAATCAAGAAAAAGAACAAGATACTTCATAATAATATGTAATCATTTCAAAAATATACTGAAAAATCGTGTTTTATACGGTTCTAAGCGTGATTTCACCCGTATGCAGGACCTCGATGTCCCCGTCATCAAGCTCTACTACAAGCCCTCCGTCATCGGTGATATCTGTAGCCAGACCCTCTTTTTTGTTTTCTCCGGCGTCTGTCGATGCCCCGTAGACCTCTCTTTTTCCGATAACTATCGATCTTTTTTTGTATTCGTCCATGTAGGATCTGTCCGGAAGCGACTCATACATCTCATACATGTGCTCGATCACGGCCGCTGCAAGTCTGCTTCGTCCGTCTTTTATGTTTTTGTCGGGATCGTCAAGTATATACCCTGCTATATCTTTGATCTCATCGGGAACAGACTCCGGCTTTATGACATTTATCCCTATACCTACCACCACGTAGTCGACATTTCCGCTTTCGGACACCGCTTCTGAGAGTATACCGCACACCTTTTTGTCCCCGATCCAGACGTCATTTACCCACTTGATGGATGTCTGTATCCCGTAAACCTCCTCTATCGCAAGGCTTACCGCTATAGCTGCCTGAGTGGTGACAAGCACCATATCTTTTGCTTCGTTTCCATTCGGTTCAAAAAGCATGCTGATGTAGAGCCCGCATCCGGCCGGCGAAAAAAAGCTTCTTCCGCGTCTTCCCTTGCCTGCAGTCTGGCAATCGCTTATCACTACAAGCCCGTGACCTGCGCCCTGTTTTGCAAGACTTTTGACATCCTCGTTGGTCGACTCAGTTACATCGAGTACTCTTACGTCGTAGCTTTTTTGCTTCGATCCGGCGATGTTTTTTTTGATCTTATCTACAGATATTTTATCTTTCATTTTTTTCTCCGTTATAGCGATTTAAAAAAAGCAACTCATAAGCATCTCCGTGATATAAACAACGACGCACGAAACCACCGCAACAGGCATAAGCCCCGCGCCCATCATCGCCATGATCACAGCTGCCACAGCCCCCGCAGAAGCTGTGACAACACTCCCCGTCGCATAGAAGATTGCAGGTATAGTCATAGCCGTCAAAACAGCATAAGGAATATAAGATAAAAATGACAAAACAAATCTGTTTTTTATCTTATTTTTAACCGCAACAAAAGGGACAGCTCTTATCAGATATGTGGAAAAAGCCATCAAAAACAAATATATAAAAAACTGTGTCAGATTCATTTTTTCTCCTTTTCGTCTACAATCCCTATCGGTTTTAAAATAGCAGTTATAACTGCCGCAACTACAGCGCATATACTTATCGAAATTCCCGCCGGGACATTTTTGAGTATCGGTATATAATAAAACATACAGCTTAGTACAGCTGCGATCGCAACGACTACAGCTACCGCTCCGCTTTTTTTCAGCTCCGGGATGACTATCGCGACAAACATCGCATATATTGCTATTCCAAGTGCGTTCATAACGCTTTTCGGCAACACCTCGCCAAGGAGTGCACCCGCGAGCGTCCCTAACGCCCAACCGATATACGGCGCGATACAAAGTCCTGCAAAGTACGCTCTGCTCACTTCTTTTTTTGTGATAGAAACCGCAAATATCTCATCGGTGATCATAAACCCGAATATCAGTCGCCAGATCCCGGAAAACTTTTCACCAACTTTTTGTGACAACGCAATCGACATAAAAGAATATCTGATATTTATCGTAAACTGTGAGATGAGCATTTCTATATAATGCCCGGGATTTAGCATAACGGTAATCCCGGCAAGCTGTCCGGCAGATGTCACGCAAAGCATAGATATGAGCACTGCCTGCCACCAATACATCCCGAAAGAGATCGCCATTATCCCAAAAGTAAATGAAACAGACAGATATCCCAATCCGATCGGGATCCCGTCTGTTAGTCCGTTTATAAATCTCGCTTTGGTAGAATCCATTATTAATCCGCTCCGAAGTATTTATAACAATAACTATACTTTTATGATTATATAAAAAAATCCCCTCGACTTCAAGATTTTTTTGATTTTTGTGAGAATACATGGTATGATATTACCAGATACGATTGATCAATTTGAAAAATTGCAAGGATGATTATGACAGAAAACAAAAAACAAGCCTCCATAGACACGGCTGAAAAAAAAGAAAAAACCATACTCGTAGCGGTAGCATTAGGCGAAACATCCGATACCGAGGATTCTCTTGACGAGCTCTGTGAGCTTGCGGATACTGCAGGTGCCGAGGTTATCGGACGCGTGATGCAGCAAAGAGAAGCTTTTCACCCGGGCACATATATAGGAAAAGGAAAAATTGAAGAACTAAAAGAGCTTATAGATATCTGGCAGGCAGACAGCGTTATATGCGACGATGAGCTCTCACCTGCTCAGATGAAAAACCTCTCTGATATGCTGAAAGTCAAGGTTATAGATCGTACGGTGCTCATACTTGACATTTTTGCCGCACACGCTGCAACAAGCGAGGGAAAGCTTCAGGTCGAGCTTGCCCAGCTCCGTTACAGATCCTCACACCTGATCGGTATGGGCCAGATCCTCTCCAGACAGGGAGGTGGAATAGGAACAAGAGGTCCCGGTGAGACGAAGCTCGAAGTCGACAGAAGGCAGATCAGAAACAGGATCTCGGTGCTAAACGCAAAGCTCAAAGAGGTTGTAAAAAACAGGGATACTCAGCGCGCCGGCAGGGAGTCTTCAGGCATACCTACTATCGCCATAGTCGGATACACAAATGCCGGCAAATCAACTCTTTTGAATAAGCTTACCGGCTCAGATGTGCTATCCGAGGACAAGCTTTTTGCAACTCTCGATACTACGACCAGAAAGTACGAGCTTGAAGACGGTCAGACGCTTTTGTTTACGGATACGGTTGGTTTTATAAATAAGCTTCCGCACACTCTCATAAAAGCATTTCGTTCGACGCTTGAGGAGGCCGGGTATGCGGACATCCTCCTCCATGTGGTCGACTCGTCCAACCCGAATCTCGATACACAGATGAAGGTTGTATACGACACATTAAAAGAGCTTGACATCAACGACAAGCCGATCATCACAGCGTTTAACAAAACCGATCTTCTAAAAAACTCTGATGAAGTATTGAAAGATAATAAAGCCGATGCCACAGTCCACATCAGTGCAAAAACAGGCGCAGGAACTGACGAACTAATACAGATCATCGATGAAAAAATAAATGCTTCGATGATACATATCGAGAAGCTTATATCATTTAACGACGCAGGAAATGTCCAATACATCCGTCAGCACGGCAAGCTTATAAACGAGGAATACCGCGAAGACGGAATATATGTAGAGGCATACATCCCCGCCGAGGGAATGTATCTTTTCAAATAAATATCAACCACAAATTTTTCTCAGAATGGAGGATAGTGTGAAAAATCGCATTGAAATGCCGATTTTTCACACGGCTATTTGTGCCGGAGCGTCACAAATAGCCCCTGATGGCAGACACGAATTGGATATTCGTGTCGCCACTCCGTCGCTACGCTCCGGAATGGAGGATATCATGAAAGAGAAAATGAAAAAACTCATTATCACCTTGTTGATCGCCTGTCTAAGCTGCTTATGCTTTACCGGCTGTACATCCGGCTCACCGACTGGCAGCGTCCAATCCGTCAACAAGTCAGCAGGAGACACTTCTTCAGTCGACTCTGCAAACCCCGGTTTTTCAGAGGATGTTGAATACGAAGCAGCATCAGGCGAAGCAAACGCTGACGGCTCTGCAAAAACAGAAACAAAGCAAGATAGCACAAACAGGATCACAAACGACAAACTTATCTACAACTGCTCTCTTGCCATAGACACACTTGACTATGATGTTTCTGTTAAATCATTCCGTGATCTGATCAAAAAATACAACGCATTTTTGGAAAAAGAAAACGAGACCAACGACGCCAGCTACGAGAGCTATTATTACTATGATGAGCAGAAAAAAGGCAAAAAACACCACACCTACACAGCTACCGTACGCGTTCCGTCAAAGGATTACAACAACTTCCTTGATGAGACAGGCAGCATAGGTGAGGTCAGAAACAAAAGTGCCAATGTAGAAAACATCTCTCAGCAGTACTATGACCTAAAAGCTCAACTCGAGGTGCTCGAAACCAAGTACAAAAGATATTTGGAAATGCTGAAAAAAGCTACAACAACAAACGATATACTTCAGATAGAAAACAGCATAACTGTAGTTGAAACTCAGATAAACCAGATCAAAACACAGCTAAATCGCTACGATAACGATGTCGCTTATTCTTTTATAAATATCACAATAAAAGAGGTAGAAAAAATAGAGGATGAAGAGCAACGCGGAACGGTTTCAAACGCATTTGTGGATTCCTGGGAAAAATTCGCCGATGTCATCCACGGATTGTTTATATTGTTCCTGTATTTCCTGCCCTACCTCCTGGTACTCGCTGTCATACTTGCGATAATACTCATTGCTACAAGACCAGCTCGCAAACGCGCCAAGATTGCCCGAGAAGAACGTCTCAAAGCTATGGCACAAGCCCCTAAGCAGCAGCCAAGTCAAACACCGCCGGCTAAACAGTCAAATCAAACACCGCCGGCTAAGCAGTCAAATCAGGCACCGCCGCAGCAGTAACCGATCAAAGAAAAATTCAGAGCCTTACGATCACCAGGTTTTGGTGATCGTAAGGCAATTTTTTTCATCTACATACTCGTACTCAACAGAATCCATACTCTTTTTGACCATATAGATTCCCAGACCTCCGATCTGTCTTTCCTCAGCGGAAAGTGTCACATCGGGATCTTCTTTCTCAAGCGGATTGTAGTACATTCCGCCATCTATAAGTGTGATCTTTATTTTTCCTGCTTCGGTTTCTGTTTGTATGATCGCATATCCGGTTTCTTCTCCATACGCATAATGAGCGATGTTTACAAACAGCTCCTCTACGGCGATTTTTATCTGGATCACGGTCTTGATAGGACAATCGTATTGTTCAAGCTGTTCCTCAATAAACTCCAATACGCGATCAAGGTTTTCCGTCAATGCATCTAACTGTAATTCTTTCACCTTATTCCCCTCCATTCGGACCGTAATACTTAAATGCTAACATCGTGACATCATCAAACTGAGGAGCTTTGCCTACAAATTCATCTATATCCTCACGGACTATCCTCAACAGTTTATCAGGCAATGCATCCGGTTCATGATTAAGTGCTGTTTCAAGCCTTTCTTCACCAAACAGCTCATTGTGGGCATCTGTCGCTTCAGTGACACCGTCAGTATAGACATAGAGTGTATCCCCCGGAACAAGTTCAAACTCATGCTCCTTGAAAGGCAATCCCTCCATAGTGGCAACGGCCGGCGAATGGCGATATTTGATAAGCTCAAACGAGCCATCCTTGTGTCTGAGTGCCGGATGCTCGTGACCTGCGTTTGCAGCCATTCCTTTTCCTGTCCTGATGTTTATGATAGCAAGCCATACTGTCACGAACAGCTCTGCTTCGTTTCCTTCACACATCTGATCATTTACATCCGAAAGGATCTCTGAAGGCGATCCACCCTGCATCGCTCTTGTTTTGATACTTGTTTTAGCTTTGGCCATAAACAAAGCAGCTGGAACACCCTTTCCTGAAACGTCAGCCATTACAAGAGCTATCGTGTCAGAGCTTATCATAAAGAAGTCGTAGAAGTCTCCTCCGACCTCTTTTGCAGGATCCATAGTCGCATAGAGATCAAACTCTTTCAGTACTGCATAATTATCAAAATCAGTAGGCAGCATACTTGCCTGGATCTGTGTTGCGATGTTGAGCTCTGCACCGATCCTCTCCTTTTCTGCCGTTATCTCTCTGATGTTTTCGATGTAGTCTTTTATGGAGAGCTCCATAGTAAGTATGTTCTCTGCAAGCATCTGAATCTCATCTCTTGATTTGATCGTGCTGAGCTTATCAGAAACAACCGCTTCTTTTGAGATGAAGTTGTTGGCCTCGTTTGCAACAAGATTAATCGGTCTAACAAGCATCTTTCTTGATATCAACGAGAATATAAGTAACGCAAATATAAGAATAATCAGTGACAATACGCCGATACGCAGCGTAAAGTTCCTTACATCGGTATTAAGTGTTTTCATCGGTATTTCTACACCGATGCTCGCAATTGTTTTTCCATCCACAACTACCGGATAGACCGCCTGGATATTGTAACCATACTGCGTCTCAGAAATAAACTTCATATCAGGTCTTTCACCTGTTTGCAGTGATTTGTAGACCGCATCCTTGAACGGAGCGTACATACTGCTCCTGTCGCCGAAACTCAACTCCTCACTTTTATCATGGAAGTTGTCCATAATGTACCCTATTGGCTTCCATTTTTTAGCCGCTCTCAACTCAGGCGTATAGCTATCCATGATCTTCTCATCAATAACGCAAACATAGATATCATTTGTTTCAAATTCAGTAGCGGCATTCTCAACAAGCGATTTTATTTCCTTGTATCTGTCAGAAGAAGTGATCTTTGCAACCTCTTCATCAGTAGCCTTTCCATACGTATATCTGTTTATCACATCCGCATATGTTTTGATCTCTTCTTCGGAAAAATACCCCGACACAGTCGCAGCGAGCTGATATGCCTGTTCATCATAACGGTCGGTGATCGCATCCTTGTATCCGTCAAGACCAACAAGGATAGATCCGCCGGTAAGTATCAGCGCAAACACGATCAGCATAATGTTGATCTTTGACCTTATGTGGATTTTGATCCTGCTGTCTTTCGGCTCTTTTTTCTTTTCGGCATTTTCTTCAGCAGCCTTTGCCGAATCAACCACTTCTGCTGCTTCCGAAACTTTTGTTTCTTCGACGATTTCTTTTTTTTCTTCCACTTTTCTACCTCCATTTTTCAAATCCCTGCACAGAAATATGTGCCGGTTTTACGTTGCCTTTAAGTATATTGTTCTCTTGTAAAAATGAAAAATACTCCGCAGGGTCCACACAATAGACATCAGGCGGATCCAAAAAATTCATCTCTCTGATGGATTTATATGTTGTGTTTACCTTTTTCAAACAATTGTCTAATATTTCCGAAAGCTTTTTTTCATCTACGCCTTCTTTTGAACAGGATATCGCCATCCTGTATCCGGCGTACATATTGTCAACGCCGGGTCCAAAACAAAATAATGAAAAATCAACGCCTTTTTTTCTGAATAACGCTGCAGCGTCTTCAAGCTGGCTTATCGAGGTTTTTTCTCCGGCAATCGATATCTCCAGACTTCTGCGTCCGAGGATTATGAACACAGGGCTTTTGCCGATCCTTCCGGTGATCTTTACGGCATCTCCTATTCTGTATCTGTACAGACCGGAAAATGTTGATATGACAGGCTCATATATCCTGCCAATCTCCACCTCCTCCGGAAGACAGGTTTCATCTTCAGACTCGCTGTCGCAGGGTATGAATTCCAAAAACTGGATCCCGGGGATCATCACGTGATCAAATCCGTTTTCTTCCACTCCCTCAGCAATGTAGCATTCGGTTGAAGAATAAAACCCGCTATACCTCGGAACGCCCCTTGCATACCTCATCAGGAGATTGTCCTCTGATTCGTGGTTGTAATTCATGATCCCACTCAAAAGCTTTAGATTTGGCCAAAGCCTGAGAGCTATACCATCAAATCCTTTTTCTTTTTCTCTAATTATATCATTGATTCTTTTTTCCGAAACAGGAAGCGATAAAAGAGCATTTTTAACCTCTTCGGAAAGGTCGATCTCATCAGGTATTTTTTTGTTTATAATTGCGTCCAAAACAACATCTATATTTTTTTCAAGATATGTGAAAAATCTCAGGTGGTCGTACTGATATATAGCCTGAATCACCGTGACATTTTCTTCCGCCAGCATCGTGTATGCCTTCGCAAAAAATCCATCCCCCGCATGCTTATCAAAAAGTATTTTTGATCCTCCGACGTATTCATCGGGGTCAAGGATGTTCCATTCGACCTTGTATTTGTAGATAAGCTCGGATATGAGCAATTTATCATCATTATCTCCGGGATGAGTGCGAAATATCTGCTCGTGAACCCTTTTCCCTCCGGCACTGTGATAAACCTCATCGGCATACGCGTCAAACCTTTTTATGAAGCGTTGCAGATGCTCTCTCGTAACAGGAATTCTTTTGCCGCCGTTTCCCGACGTGCCCGATGTACAGCCAAACAAAAGAAGGTCGTATTTATCGCTGACAAGAAGGTTTTTTTCTCCTTTTTTCATGCGGTCGATATACTCCTCAAATGCGGAGTAATCGTTAATCGGCACGAGCCTGCGATAGTCATCCGGTGATTTAATCTCAGAAAATGAATGCTTTCTGCCGAATTCCGTCTCTGCGTTATCTGATACAAGCTGCAACAGAGTACGGTTATTTATCCCGGCAGCATCATTCATTACACTAATATCGATTCTGTCAGGCATCATTCCTCCTCTTTCGTTTGTTTATTGAAGAATATATGTATCGTATTTATCCCCAGCGCATAGTAATGGTTCGTGGTATTTGCAAGCTTTTTCATCATAGTCACACCCATGTACTTTGTAGGGTCCTCGGTTTCCTCTTCCGCCGCCTTGAAAATATCAAAAAACTCACCCGCAATACGGATCTGTATACCCGTCTCGTCTTCCGTCACAAACGCTCTCATATCTACGCTCTTTGTATTGGAAAAATGCTCCGCAAGCACAGTGAGAAGTTCTTCGATCGCAAGAGACAGTCGCATAAGTGTTTTCTTATCCATATGGTGTTCCTCACAAAAATCACTTATTTTTGTCGCAGCTTCACAAATCTGCTCTGTATTTGGCTCTATCGAAAAATCAATGATCTTGTTTTCTATTTCAAGCTGATCATCGAGCAGAAGGATCGGACTGAGTTTTTTGTGCTTTCTGTTTTTGTAGTTTATCACATAAAACACTATAGCTCCTATTGCCGTAATGATAGTAAAAACGCCTGCGATCGGCAAAAACAGCCACAGCATCACTCCGTTTGAAACAAGTATATGTGCGACTGAAACCGGAAATACAAGCTTACGAGTCACATTAATAAATCCTGATATAGTTATCTTTCCGATTGTGTTGAAGTATTTCACCCAGATTCCCGCAAAAACATCAAGGATCATTCCGATTCCAAGACAAACTATAGGTATCAGCATATCGCTGTTTACCGCAAAAAGACTCTGAATAGGCTTACAGCATGCAACCATTAATAATCCATACCCGGTTGACAGTATCAATCCCCACAGTACCTGAAGCTTAACAAGCGATCGTATGGAAGAGTTCTCTCTTGACGGATAGTATACACCGATCATGGCACTTGCGGCCTGGGGAACTCCGGTTGAAATAGTGATGGATATCTCCGATAAACTGTTTAACACGGCCCAGATCGCCACTCCTGAACTTCCCAGCGATACAAGAATAAGCGAGTTTAGCATGCTCATTTTTATCGAATCAACAAGGTTTCCGATTGCCGAAGGGAAACCATAACGAACTATCCTCAGCGTGTTTTTCAGATTAAGTGATGTTATGTTCAGTCTGAAGTTGATCCCTCTCTGCAGCATCACAAATCCAAAAACAGTCGCAAAAAGGGTGGACAAAACGCTCGCAAGAGCGGCTCCGGTAAGGCCGAGCCTAAACACAAAAAGCAATAGATAATCAAGGATGATATCAGAAACTATCATTATCACCATCATTATGGAAATGCTTTTGTTGTCGCCCTCAAGCTGAAGGTATTTGATCGGAAGAAAGATCATGATAGTCGGAATCGCTCCGATGAGTGTCACAAACGCATAGTCAAATACATACTCTGTAAGCGCTCCACCGTGAGAATACATCGTCGCTATCGGTCTTGCAAAAAATAAACCTACGATCGATATAAAAACACCTATGACCAAATACCAGCAAAACGCGCTGTGATAGATCTCTACCGCTTTGTCCTGATTCTTTTTTCCTATCTCTTTTGCCGAGAGCATGACCGCTCCGTTTGATATCAGTGCCCCGATCACGCAAAGGATAAGGTAGATCGGCATACACAGATTCACGGACGCCAGCGCATCAGGGCCATTGCTCTGAGATACAAACGCTGAATCAATAAGCGTGTTTATGGTTCCACCAAGCACCGAAAACATGATCGGAAACAACGCTTTTCGATATTCTCTTTTTATGAATTTTTCATTTCTTTCCATCATAGCCAAGTCTTCCTCTAAACAGTTCTATAGTTCAGGCGACTATCCGTACTGCACCAATAATGCCCGTGCTTCGCTTCGTAGGCATCCTATCAAAAATATGCATTTCTATAAATTATACCAAAAATGCCTTGCTTTCGCAAGGCATTTTTGATTTTATGGTGTTTTCTTCGCTATTATACTACCAATCGCCATAATAATAAACCAAATCTGATCATTTCATCCCAAACACCTCTCGGCAGATCCTTTTTGTGTCATTTCCGAAAATCGGTCCGGTGCAGACCTGGAATGTAGCTATCCCGCCCAGCGCCAGATTTGTCTCAATGAGGACCGGTTCTCCGGCGCTGTCTATCGCGATATCCCAGGAAATGATCCTCGATTTCGGAACCCTTAGATGCATTTGTTTTGCCATTTCTTTTGCTTTATCTATGCCGGGAAGCTCTATCCCTTCGATCTTGTAACCAAGGCTCGGATGATGTGTGAGATTTGTACCTCCTCCCGCAGGGCTGTACACACCGAAAGGCCATGTCTTGTTCTCATCAGTAATGCCTACGAAAAATCCTCCTGTAGTAGCATTATCCATCCTGCTGTCGCCATCGCCTATCCTCATCGCCGTGCCCAAGACCTCTACTCCGTCATTTTTCAAAAAAGTCATGATGCGGAGAGTGTTCACAGACTGGGGATGAAGCTTTGCAAAAACCTCGTGCTGCACGACTGCTTTTTGGATAACAACATCGCAGGAGATAAGCCTGATCTTTTCTTTTAAGTCCTTTACGGGGTCATCCTTGTCAAGGAAATATATCCCAACTCCACCGCCTGTGTTCTCAGCTTTCTTGAGGACAAGTTCAGTGTCCGCTTTTTCCACAAGCTTAGGTACATCACTGTTTTTGATCGGCTTTTCATCACCGTCAAACCACAGAGAGCCAACCCTTTTTGCTACAAGGTCGGGCATATTGAACCCATCAAAATATCTGTAATAATACGTTTTATTATCAATATATCTCGCCGCCTCTCTGTCAACATAGTAGGGCTCTATATATCCATAATACAGTTCGTCAGGCATATAAGCCGGATCAAAAATGCCCCGTCTGGCAGTATAAACTCTGTGATAGATCATCGAAAACTCAGGGCACCCTTTGTAGTACTCCCTGACCTCTTTTTTTTGATCTTCTGTCAGGTCGGGATATCCGTTTTTCTTTGTAAGCATCTCGGCTCTTCTTCTAAAAATACTCACTATAGCTTTGTTTGATAAAAGGTCGATCTCAGTTCTTCCTTTTTCAAATTTTCCGGTAGTCCTGGTATATAATTCATCTCTAAATCTGATCAATTCTTTTTTCATTATTTAACCTCTGTTATCATATAATCAACAAATGCATCCTCCCAGTTTTTCATGGGTTTAAATCCCCTGTCACGAAGGTTTTTGTTATCAAGCACGGAAAACTTCGGCCGGTCAGCCGACGCAGGATTTAGTTCTTTGTACTCTTCGCTACTGATAGGGATAACCTTTGTGTCTTTTTTTGCTTCCTCAAAGATTTTTTTTGCAAATCCCGCCCAGCTTGTACTACCCTCGCAGGTTGCGTGATACAAGCCGTACTCGTCGGTAGTGATAACCTGCTTTATTACCCTTGCAAGCTCTGTTGCGGATGTAGGAGATCCGATCTGATCGTCTACAACCTTTATTTCATCCTTGGTTTCTGCAAGTTTAAGCATAGTATTTACAAAGTTTTTGCCCTCTCCGTACAACCATGCAGTTCTAAATATATAGTGCTTTTTGCAATTCTCTTTTACTGCCTGTTCTCCTTTTAGTTTTGTTTTGCCATAGGCGCTTATGGGATCGGGTTTCTCTCCTTCATCAAGAGCATCCGGCTCATCTCCGCGAAAAACATAATCAGTTGAGACATGAACTATCCTTGCATCTGTCTGAGTTGCTGCTATAGCAAGGTTTTTCGGTCCGATCGTATTGATACCATAGGCAATATCATAGTTTTTTTCACAACCGTCAACATCTGTGTAGGCTGCACAATTTATGATGATATCAGGGTTTGTTTTTGACACTATATCAAGCACTGATATCGGATCTGTTATATCCAAAAAAACAACATCAGGTAAACCGTTTATAACGTCAGTACATATCAGCTCTGCCTCGCCTGCAAACTCCTTTTGAACGGCCTTCCCAAGTTGTCCAAGGCATCCTGTTACAAGTATTTTTTTCATGTTTTTCTCAATCCTAATTTGACAATATCAGTTCATTTTATACGTTACTATTCACAGATGATCAAACCATTCATTATTTATTTAGATAGGGCTGTGCCTTATCCTTGTCGGAAAGAATTATCTCATCGACTTTATCAAAAGGCCAATCAACTCCTATATCGGGATCATCGTATCTGATGCCGCCCTCATCTCCGGGGTTATAGAAGTCTGATACCTTGTACTCAAATTCCGCCTCGTCGGATAATACCAAAAATCCATGTGCAAAGCCTTCCGGTATAAATAACACCTTTTTATTATCCGCTGAAAGTGTCAAACCATACCATTTTCCATAGGTTTTACTTCCTTTACGAAGGTCGACAGCAACATCATAGACCTCACCTCGTATCACCCTTACAAGCTTTGCCTGTGGATGATTTATCTGGTAGTGGAGTCCCCTGAGCACACCTTTTTTGCTCGAGGACTGATTGTCCTGAACAAATCTGTACTCAATCCCCGCCGCCTTATAATCATTGTAATTATATGACTCCATAAAATAACCGCGCTTATCGCCAAATACTTTCGGAGAAATAACGCATAATCCTTCTATCCCACCGGCGTTTTTTTCTACTGTTATTTTTACATTATTATTTGTATCTCTATATGCTCCTGTACGGATATCATCAAGCCATTTTTCGTTATCCAGATACCATTTTACGGTCTTTTTTATCCCGTCCTCAAAACAAGTTTCCGGCTCCCATCCAAGACTGTTTTTGATCTTATCGGGTGCTATGGCATACCTTCTGTCATGCCCTTTTCTGTCCGTCACATATGTGATCAGATCAGTTGAGACATTTTTCCTTCTCGGGTCATCCTCAGGCAAAAGCTCAAGCAATGTTTGTATGATCAGGTTTACTATTTCTATATTTCTTTTTTCATTATGTCCGCCTATATTGTAGGTTTCAAAAAGCTCACCTTTTTCTGATACAATATCAATTCCTTTTGCATGGTCATCCACATACAACCAGTCTCTGACATTTTTTCCATCACCATAAACAGGAAGCTTTTTCCCCTGAAGAGCGTTGTTTATCATAAGCGGTATCAGCTTTTCGGGAAACTGATACGGCCCATAATTATTTGAAGTATTTGTGATATTTGCAGGGAATCCATAGGTATCCATGTATGATTTTACAAGAAGGTCTGATCCCGCTTTGCTGGCTGAGTAGGGGCTGTGCGGTGCATACGGTGTCGTCTCATAAAAATAGCTTTCTCCGTCATCAGGAAGTGAACCATACACCTCATCAGTTGATATATGCACAAACTTTTTCCCGGGCAAAAAGCTGCCATCCTCCAACTCCCAGGCTTTTTTTGCACAGTTTAGCATGACAGCGGTGCCAACAACATTGGTATTTACAAATACCTCAGGCGTTTCTATAGATCTGTCAACATGTGACTCTGCCGCGAAATGGATCACTCTGTCGATGTCGTTTTTTTCAAATATCTTTTGTATTGTGGATTTATCCGTGATATCGGCTTTTATGAAACTGTAATTATCCCTGTTTTCTATATCTGAAAGATTTTCGAGATTGCCCGCATAGGTTAGTTTATCCACATTTATGATACGGATATCATTACCGTATTTTTTGAACATATAGTGGATAAAATTTGATCCTATAAATCCGGCTCCCCCCGTAACAAGATATGTCTTCATCGTAACTTCATCCTTTTGTAAGTATAACGGTTTTTCGCCGTTCTGCCGGATCGGTGCATTTTTTTCTCCGACTTTTCGCACCTCTCCTGTTATTTAAAATACAACTAATTATAGCATACTATGGTATATCTCGCAAGAAAAATGTCCCGAACGAACAAAAAGCCTTGTTTTCGCAAGGCTTTTTGAATTATTCTATATACGGATCTGTTTACTCTCCGACCAGTTCTCCCAAAGCTCTTTTCACTGAATCAGTTGCTGAGAACACCGTATCGGATGATGCCGCGATCTCCTCTGTCGAAGCTGCCAACGATGTAGTTCTGGCATCCAGCTGATCGATGATCTCTACAAGTCTGTCTGTTTCTTGTACCACATTTGTTACAGCTGTTATGATCTCATTTTGATCCTCATCACTCTTTGTGGCTGTGTTTGTGGAATTTGATGCCAGTTTTGTGATCTGCTCCGCAACCACTGCAAAGCTTCTTCCCGCCTCACCGGCTCTTGCAGCCTCTATGGAAGCGTTTAATGCAAGAAGGTTTGTCCTTGCTGCTATTCCCATAACCTCTTTGTTGTTCTCCGCAAGTCCGTCAACGAGCTGTCTGATCCCGGCCATAGAATCATTCAATCTGTCACAAAATGCTTTGATATTTTCAACATCCTCTGATATTTTGGATGTCTCCTGAGCGTTGTTTTCATTACCTTTAAGCATATCGTCCATCGAACTATAGAGTGTTTCAAATGAACTGTTTATCTCTTCTATGGAGTTTTCGATTATGCCCTTTTGACGCTCAATCTCTTTCATTTCAAGATGTATCTGATGAGTCGTCTCACGCTCAAGCAATACTTCATCTTTTACAAAGTGAATACAGTTTTCTTTCCTGTTGAATCCGTTATATATAGCAGTTGCCATTTTTTCACAGGTTTCGTATCCACAGCACTCGCAGTTGAGTTCTCTGGACTCTCTGGTCTTTTTGTGCATCGAGTTAAATATGTCATTAAGCTCTGATTGTGAGGGCTTCTTGTATGCGCATTCTTTGGATCTGTCGGTGTACTTCCTCAAATAATCCTCAAGTCTCAGGCCGGCAAACTGCTTGTTGAGCTCATTAAGCCTTTGCGCAGGGGTCATTTTTCTGGACCAGGCTGATTTTTTCGCATCATTTTTTGATTTTTCCTGAATCTGATGGATCTGATACAATGCGTCGTCATTACTTGCATGTGTCGACTCGACACCGGTTCCGTACAGACATCCCATACCGCAATTAAGCGCGTCGATAAATATTTCTTTGTTCTTTTTTCCAACAATTTTATCTTTGTTGTTTTCAAGATAATGATATGCGTGTTTGTCTCCCTCTATCTGACGGATATAAACCTCGTCTCCCAAAAGCCAATACACGTTTTCTTTCAATCCACCCGGAGTCGGATATATAGAACCAAGTCCGTACTCAATCTCATCTGTTGCAAACTGTCCTCTGACGTTGTGCTGTCTGACATACTTCATGAGGTGGTCAAAAGTGACATTGTAGCTGACATATCCGTGCGTATTCGGATCGTCGATCTCATTTTTCTTTGCAATACATGGGCTGATAAATGCGAGCTTATCTGTGATTCCCATTTCTTTTTTCGCATATATGGCTGTACACATCATAGGACTGTGTACAGGGAACAGTCTCGGAAGCATCTCAGGAATGTATCTTTCTATATATCCTACGATTGCAGGACAAGGCTGAGATATCCCTCCGAAATAATTGTGCTTTTGTATATAGTTTATGTAACCCCAGGTGGTGATATCCGCACCAAACGAAACGCTGATGATGTGGTTGACTCCAAGCTTTTTGAGTCCTCCGAGCACGCTCTCGTATTCCCCCGGATAGTTCGCCAAAAATGCCGGAGCAAGCAAAATCGAGATCTTGACACCTTTTTTCAGATCTTCGAAAAATCTCTCCGTATCGTCGTTAAACTCCCTGGCTCCGTGCTCACACGCATGTATACACGCTCCACAGGCGATACACTTGGTCTCATCAACGTTTATCCTTGATTCTTCGCCTTCTTTTGACGATATACAAGCTCCGAAACAACTGCAGGATCGGATACATTTGTTACATCCGATGCATTTGTCATTTGTAAAAACCAGTCCCATGATTTTCCCCCCTTCGGTCAATAAAGTCCGAAATACCGTAATTTTTATATTTATTCAAGTCGTGGAAATGCAGGTATCACGATGCATAATACCGACAAATAACAACAATATAACTTCTATTATAACCAAAAAGGCCTGCAAATGCAAGCCTTAATTTTGTTATGATAGCAACTACATTGGTTTCCTGATTTCTATGCAACTGCAAGAATATATCTCTCATAACTCGCACACCATGATGTATTCTTCCTCATTTTCATCGACTGTCTTAAACCCGACATTCTGATACATCTTTACGGCATAGTTTTCCTTCTGCACCGCCAGTGAAGCCCGTTCATACCCCTGCCATTTAAGCAGTTCCAGCATCTTAACCATCAACTGAGAGCCGATTCCCTGATTCCTGTATTCCTTATATAGAGAAATAGCAAATGATGGAGTCGCATCATCGACATGGCCATAATCATCCATAATCCTTGTCCAGACAGCACCAACCACTTTTCCACCGAGATCAGCCACCAGACAGTTATCTCCTGCGCGACTTCCAAAATCATCTGTATATACTCTCAGCTCAGGTTTTTCAACAATATCTCTTTCCGGTGGCTCGACCCCTTCCGGAATAAAGATTGCTTCGTACAAAAAATCTTTGAGCAAAGCATTTTCATTCTTTCTCATATTTCTAATTTCTAATGACATATTTTCTCCCTTATGCCGCTATCGCGTTATCATTTATGCTTTCTATAACTTTCCGGATTCCCATCCAGACATTTAGATCTGTAAATATCTCAACTACACTGCCCTGATCCGTGAACGGAGACTCTTGCAGCACGGACAGATCCTTCATCAAGCCATTGTGAACGATGTACTCAACAATCTGGTTCACAAAGTATATCTGCCGGCTATCGAGGTTAGCTCCCTCCAAATACTCTGAAAACGCCGCTTTGGCTGCATTCATATCAAGACCGACGATTTCACGCACGAGCTCACCCAAAGGCTTAGAGCCATATTCCTGCTCATATTCTTCCTTGGTGCCAAGTTCAGACCAAAGAACCTTTTCTAACGCCTCGATATCATCCTGAGACAATGGAATGTTGGATTTAAGCTTCTTGATTGCCTCATTATCCTGATGTTCACGGATGTAGTACTCT
Organism: uncultured Lachnospiraceae bacterium; assembly: GCA_947166015.1. Classification (GTDB taxonomy): domain Bacteria; phylum Bacillota; class Clostridia; order Lachnospirales; family Lachnospiraceae; genus Eubacterium_F. The sequence continues at coordinate 4 of CAMVCQ010000017.1, read as the reverse complement.
GCTT
>CAMVCQ010000016.1 GCA_947166015.1 uncultured Lachnospiraceae bacterium | reverse complement strand
GCGACACCAGGGTTTTCGAGGTTTGCAGGCAAGCTTCTCGATACAAAGTTTTCTTCAAAAATTGTTCCGTTTTTCATTAAAAATGCTCATATCGATATGTCGGATTATCCCGACAGAGAGTATGATTCTTTCAATGATTTTTTCACCAGAAAGGTATCTGAAGGAAAAAGGCAGATCGATGCAGATGAGGATACGATCATCAGTCCTTGCGATTGTATGGCTTGTATTTATCCGATCCACGACAATACTAATTTCATTATAAAGCATACCGAGTATACTCTGAAATCATTGCTCAGAAGTCAAAAGCTTGCTGACAGGTTCAAAGGTGGGTATATATACCTTCTCAGGCTCACAGTTTCCGACTATCACAGATATGTGTATGCGGCGACGGGAAAGCAGACGAAAAACTACCGCATAGAGGGAAGCTTTCACACTGTGGATCCCTTGGCAAATGATTATCTGCCGATATACAAGGAAAACACCAGAGAGTACACGCTTCTTCATACTGAACGTTTTGGAGATGTGCTGCAGATGGAGGTTGGTGCGCTGCTTGTCGGAAGGATCAAAAACTACAAGGAAAAATGCCCCGTCAAAAGAGGAGAGGAAAAAGGGTATTTTGAGTACGGCGGATCGACGATCGTTGTGATCACGGAAAAGGGTGCCGTTACTCCAAGGAGTGATATACTCGAAAACACGGCCAAGGATCTTGAGACAAAGGTGCTTCAGGGACAGATGCTGGCAAAATTATGATTTGAGAAAAAGCTTTTTGATATTGAGAAACAGATTTTAAACAAAACAGGGCTCGAAATGAGGATTTCGGCCCTGTTTTTTGCAGTCAATATTATTTTTTTATAAATCTTTGCTTCTTGACACTCTTTTTGATATAGGATGATGATTTGTTGAAGTATTTAACAAATGCATCATACCAATCATAAGTGTTAGCGCTTTCGTTGAATTTTCCGTATTTTTTGTACGGGCTATGGTAAGTTACCGAGTTGTCAGCGGCAACTTTGTAGGTTTTGGTCTTGCTAAGCTTTTTGCCGTTTATCTTGATCGATGTGATCCGCTTACCTTTTTTGGCAGAGGCTTTGTAGGTGACTGCGGCACCTGCTATCTGGAGTGTTTTTGATGCGTATTTCTTTTTGTCCTTAAGCATATAGTCAATAGCGGTTTCAAAGATCTTTGTGAGGTCTTTTCCGTTGATCTTTTTGATAAACACTATCATATCATTTGGTGTTATGTTTTGTATCATCGGAGCGGTGATATTTCCTTTTTTGACACCATTTACCAAAGTATTTGTAGTTATCAGAGCAACATCCGCTTTTGTGATAAGCTTTGCAGCATCGGCAGCAGAACGACCTATATAGGTCTCCGAGTTTTTCTTTTTGACCTGAGTGGCTTTGATGGTGACAGGTGTTTTGCCGACGGTAGGCTCGACATACGGTGTTGTGTCACAACCAAAGACTGCTTTTCGTGTTTTTCCAAACATATCTTTTAGGTAGTATTTGCTGTCGAAAAGCAACGGTATTCCCGAATCGGTAAATGTCTCTGCTCCGTACGAGTAAACAAGTGTAGTAGCTGATGGTTTGATGGTAACTCCCGTATAGGACTTTGTCTGCAACTCGTAAAACAGATTGCTTATATCATCAAGTCCTCCAAATAACTCATTTGTTTTGATGTATTTGTAGTCATCGAGTATAAAGAGCTTGCTTTTTTTCACCTTTTGGATGCAGTCATTTATCTGTGCCGAATCATCAACCTTATCATAGCAGGTTCCGAATACATTTATCGGACCCGATATGTCGTAAGTGAAATTGTTTCCGGAAAAAATGCACCCAAGGATGTTTGCGGATGTATTGCTCTTTACAACGGCACTGTTTTCCTTGTAGGTTGAGCATTCAACAAATGTTGAAGAAACTATATCAAGGGATGAGTCTACGTTTTCGATCAGGCTTTCTGATTCGGACCCTCCGTTGTAGAACAGAGAGTTCAGAACCTGGCAGTTTGAGTTGTCATCGTTGTAGATCATGCATCCCTTCGGTGACGAACCACCTTGGAAAATAGCGTTTTTGATAAGCACCGTGCTTTTTTTGGAGTAAACCACACCACCGCCGTTATCCGATGTCAGTGCTTCAAATTTACAGTCTGATATGTTTACATTAGCTGAATCTGCAAATACAACACCGCCTCGGTCAGCGCTCATGTTATTGAAAATAAGTCCTTTAAGTTCAAACTTTGTTCCCGGCCGGACATCAAACATGCTACCTTCACTACTGTATATCCTTATGCCGTATTTGTAGCCTTTGTAGGTGGAAATACCGTCGATAGTCAGGTCTTCGTCTATAACGATAGGACTATCGAGCTCGAAAGTCTCTTTGTTGAGAGTTGAGTCAAATCGGATCGTCCTGTCGGCTGAGTTGATCTTTTTGGCGTATTCCACGGCCTCGCGGAGGGAAACCTTGCCGTCGTAGGCATCGGAGACATCTTCGACTGTTGTTACAGTGCAGGATGGATCCTCTGCAAAGGACAAAAATCCGAGATAGTAGGTCTCTTCAGCATCGGTTCCCGGGTTTGTAAACATCAGATGGAAGCTCTGTCTACCGGATAGACGGACATCCTTGTTCCAGCCTGTGAGACTGAGTTTTCCGGTATCTTTTCCGTAACCTAAGGTTACAGTCTTGTCATCCGTAAGTCGTGTTTGTTCTCCCGAAAAATCTGAGTCTGCGTCCTCGCTCTCAGCGTAAAAATAGTATTTTGCCGTTAATTCTCCTCCGTCATAGGATGAATTGTTTTTTATGATGTAGTCAAAAGACTGTGAATTTGCGAGCTCGGTCGCTCCCGCAGGAAGGTTGTCAAATTCAAAACCATCATTTAGGTTTTCAACCGTCATTGACAAGAACTTCAGATCACAGGGCTCTGAGTATATGCAACCCGGAGCTGACTCATCAGACCATAGGATAAGTCTAAGCTTTGCCTGCGTCCCGTCTCTGGTGACATCTGCGGTTTTTGGCAGAGTCAGTTTGGTAGCGGTAGTGCTTTGCGTTTTGCTTCTTGTATTTCCCACCGGCAAATCTAAATTGCCTGTTGAATCATACCAGTCAGACCAGGAAGACCATTCGCCGTTGTCAAAATAAGATATACCGAGTTTGCAGTTATAGCCGTTATCGGTTATGTAGTTTTTGTTCGTGTAGGATATTTTTCCCTGAGCTGAGTAATCTTTGCCAAAATCAGGGACGGATAATGCCAATGAGACCGCTGATGTATCCACCAGGGATTTTTTCAGTTCAAAGCTTTTTTTGTAGGTATTGTTCATAGTGTAAGCTTCTTTTTTTGATGCATCCGGATAGGCGGTCAATTCCAATGTGTATTTGCCCTCAGGAAGAGGAGCGAGGGGATCATTTATACTGAAAACGTTGAAATCATTTTTGTCGATCTTTATATCCTTGGTGACAGACTTTGTTTCAACTACACGCCCTGTTTCATCGGATACTTTTATATCGAACCTGCAAGGAGAGTTATATGCTATCATTCCGCAGTTTTCGAGCGAAACAGAGTAGTACAGGTTGTTGTCGGAGCTTACCGCAGGAGTATCATCCTCCATTGGAGACTCCGATATGGAAATGTTTACTCCTGTAGGAACCAGGTCAAAGGATGTCAGCACGTTCTTTGTAGCTGACGGGTTGGTTTCATACGGTATACTGTCTGAATAATACTTCAGCGTATGAAAGCTTGTTATGACACCGTTTCCGTACCTGTCCATAAGAAGTGTTTTTTGTGAATCATAGGTGCAGGACTTTGTATGTGTGATGCTGAGTGAATTTGGGGCTTCCGTACGATCTCTGTACACGCCCTTGTCATTGTCGGAATCAGCTATGATGACCGAATCATAGTGCTTAAGCGAATCATCGGTATAGGATTTGTTGTAGACATAACCAAAAAGTGTCAGCGCGTGTCCACTGTCGGAGGTACCCTCTGAATTCAGCCATGAGATATCAAATCCAACAGCGTCGCCTCGCCTTAAGGATGAAAACATGTCTCTGTAAAACAGTACACTCGAGTTTCCCTCGCCATCGCCGTAACCGGTTATGTAGTTTGATTTAAACACTGTATTATATGGGTATTGGGGCAAAAATGCTCCTTTTTTCAGGTCTTTGGGAGATGAGCCCTGATTGTTTCCGTTCATAAACCAACTGATCGCAGTTGAGCAAACTCCGGCCCTGTCAAAAAAATGTTCGCTAAACAGTTCGAAGATGTCATCCTCACTGGAAAAGCCGGCCTTTTTCGTCCAACCGGCGTAGGTGAGCATATCAGAAGCCTGACCTGCCCAGCATAGCTCTGAGTCAACTCCATTGTCACCGATCTTTTCGGCATCTATAAAGTCAAGGTCATAGATCGAAAAATCCTCTTTTCCGGTGTAGGAAGCCAAAAGTGAGTCCTGAGCTGATTGAACGATTTTGGCTGTAAGTCCCGTGATGAAGACGGATTTTTTTGTGCCGGGGATGTCAAACTCTATCTGGTAGAACCCGTTATCGGCAGGAGAGCTTGATTTTTTCAGTGTTACTGCGATCATCGGATCATTTTTGTAGTAAACATCGTAAGAATCATATTTTTCAAAAAATGCCTCTGATTGCTTTGGTGAACACACTCCGGAATAGTATACGGACATATCGTCAGTGGTGTTCATGACGGTGCTGGTATACTTTGTGTCCTCCTGTGTGGTTTCAGCAGCCTGCATAACTACTATTTCCTTTACAAACAAAAAGGACAGAACTACGAGTATCAGAGAAAAAGCTATTCTTATAAATAATGATCTTTTTTTCATGGTATCCTCCGTATCATGCTTTTACGATTTTTTTGCTTTTCCGGCTTCAAGTGCCATTTTTTCAAATGTTTCCTGTGCACCTATTGTTTTTTTGCCGCGCATATCGGATTTTGAATACTTTCCGTCAGGACCCATAAAGTGGGCTTTTTTGATATCAGAAAGCTGTATGTCAAGGATTTTTTTCACCTCGTCTTTTAGGCGGTCATCCTCGACGGGAAATAGTATCTCAACTCGTTTATCAAGGTTTCTAGGCATCCAGTCCGCGCTTCCCATATAGATTTCGGGAGCGTTGTTGTTTTCGAAGTAAAATATCCTCGCGTGTTCCAGATATGTTCCAACGATCGATCGTACCGAGATGTTTTCGCTGAGTCCTTTTACACCGGCTTTCAAACAGCAGATGCCTCTGACGATCAGGTCTATTTTCACTCCTGCCGATGAAGCGGCGTAGAGAGCATCTATGATCTCTCTGTCACAAAGTGAATTCATTTTTGCTATGATGTGTGCCGGACGCCCTTTCACTGCGTTCGCGCGTTCCCTTTCTATCAGGAACAGGAATTTGTCTCTGAGCCATTGTGGTGCCAGAGTGAGTCTGTTCCACGCAACGGGCTCGGAGTAGCCGCTGAGCATGTTGAACACGGCAGTGGCATCCTCTCCAAATGCTCTTTTGGAGGTAAAAATGCCCATATCCGTGTAAAGCTTGGCAGTTGAGTCGTTGTAGTTTCCGGTGCCCAAATGGACATATCTTCGTATGCCGTCCTCCTCGCGTCTGACCACAAGGGTTATTTTTGAGTGAGTTTTCAATCCGACCAGGCCGTAGATGACGTGGCAGCCGGCTTCCTCGAGCTTTTTGGCCCAGACGATGTTGTTTTCCTCGTCAAACCGGGCTTTCAGCTCTACGAGAACTGAAACCTGCTTTCCGTTTTCAGCAGCCGCCGCAAGGGATGCGATGATAGGAGAGTCCTTGCTGACCCTGTAGAGGGTCTGCTTGATGGCCAATACCTGCGGGTCGCTGGAAGCCTTTCGGATAAATGCAACAACCGGATCGAAGCTCTCATATGGATGGTGCAGCAGTATATCGTGCTCCTGTATCTGTTCAAAGAGGTCTTTTTCCGGATTTAGATATTTCGGTGTTTGCGGGACAAACGGTTTATCCTTCAGATCGTCAAATCCCTCCATTGAGTAGACCTTCATCAAAAATGTCAGATCAAGGGGGCCTTTTATACGAAATACCGAGTCGTCGTTTATGGGAAGCTCTCGTTTCAGGAGCTTCAGCAGTTGCTTGTTGATCCCCGACTCAACTTCAAGTCGGATAGGTTCACCCCACTGTCTGCGTTTAAGCTGTTTTTCGATCTCTACCAAAAGGTCTGCAGCCTCATCCTCATCAAACGGAAGATCGGCATTTCTCATAACCCTGTAAGGGGTAGCGCATATGACCTTGTAGTTAAGGAAAAGCTTGCTGATATTTTTTTCTATGATCTGCTCGAGCATGATCACTGTGGTGCAGTTATCCTCGTCGGTTGGGACTGTAACCACTCGTGGAAGTCCCGAAGGAACCTGCACTGTAGCGAAATCGATCGTGTTTTTTTTCTTTTTGTCTGCGAGCAGCGCACCGATATTTAGATATTTATTTCTAATGAGAGGAAACGGTCTTGACGAGTCAACTGCCATCGGAGTAAGTACCGGAAATACATCCGTTTGAAAGTATCGGTCAACGTACTCTGATTGTTCCTCATTCAATTCCTCATGGTGAGCGATGATCTTCAGGCCTTTGGCTTTGAGCGACGGTACAAGTGACCTGTTGTATGTCGAGTACTGTCTGTCTGTGAAATCATGCGTGAAATCAAGGATTTTTTCTATCTGCTCGGACGCAGTCAGGCCGGCGATATCGACACCTTTGTATCCTGCATTTACCTGGTCTTTCAGCGATGCCACTCGCACCATGAAAAACTCATCAAGGTTCGAGGATGTGATGCTTAGGAATTTAAGCCTCTCAAAAAGCTTTATGGAGGTATCCTTTGCTTCGGAGAGTATACGGTCATTGAAGTCGAGCCAGCTAAGCTCTCGGTTTATATAGTTTTTGTGATCGATCATCCTTGTTTAACTCCTTCCGCTCTTTTTCTGGACAAGCTTCGGTCTGATGCCGAGTGTTTCTTCAAAAACGTCTGCCTTGCTGTGAAACAGCCCTTTTTCAAGTGTGATGTCAGCCATAGTGTCCGCAGTGATCGTCAGAACTCCGTCCTCCAGAGTGACACCGACTTTTTTGATCTTGTGACGATTGCTTTTGTCAAGTACATTTGCGGTTTTCAGTATGGCATTTAGCTTGACGACTGTGATGTACTGCTCTCGCGTGAAGTCATCACTTAATTCCAGATAATCCGGAAATCGATTGTCATTGTACCTGATCAGGTTTGCGACCATGCGTCGTTCTCTGTCGGAGATACCTATGATCTCGGTAGTCATTACGATATGATAGCTGTTTTCACGAGACGCGGTATCGCTTATAAATGCTCCCACACTGTGAAGCAGAACTCCGATCTGGAGCAGGAGTCGTTCTCGTTTGCCGAGTCCGTGAAGCTTTTTGATCCTGTCAAATATTTCCATCGCAAGGGATTGGACTGTTTCCACGTGCTCCATGTCAACATGGTACTTGATGGCAAGTGAGCGCGCAGCACTCAGGATGTCTTTTGTGAAATCATGATTTGACACCATTTTTAAGCGCTTTTCCGCAAATTCTGCCGCCATACTGTCGCAAAGATCAATGGGAGAGAGGATGAAGTTTTCACATCCGGTGTACCTTGAGATCTTCCTGAGGGTCAGCATGGTCGGGATCACAAGCTTTGCACTGTGGCTGGGGATACCCGGTGGTATTTTTGCTTTTGTCACATACTTGGAATGCAAAAGTCCGTCGAATTCATTTTTGCGTTCCTTCATGTAATAATAAGCATCCGGGACCATTCCTCCGACTGCGATGATATGATGGATATCAATGTTGTCCAGGTTTTTGTCAAAGAAGCTTTTGACATCTTTTTCGATATACTCGTCTATAAGCTCGGTGTAATCATATGCTTCGTCCTCCATAACCTGCAAAAGCTCCTGGATTCGGGATGATCCGAGCTTGAGGTTTTGCGTCACATGGAGCTCGCCTTTGTCAAATACGGAAAGCTGTACGCTGCCGGCACCGATGTCAACAACGACGGTTCCCTCATTGATGAGCGTATCAAATCTGGGCTCGTTGTAGGCAAGTGCTTTGTAATTCAAAAACCTCGCTTCGCTGTTTGTGAGGATTCGAGCGTTGAAACCGGTCTGGATTTTGATCTGATCGATGAGCATAAGCATGTTTTCAGCCTCGCGCACACCGCTCGTTCCGTAGATATCGCTTGCGTCGACACTGAATTCTTCCATTATCCTATCAAAATCAATGAGAGTCTGACAGATCTCGTTTGTGGTCCTGTATGAAATGAAACCCGTAGAATAAGTCTCGGCGCCTATAGAGAATTTGCGCCTGACGTGATTTAGCATCTGAATACCCTTTTTTTTGGATATTTCAAATATCTTTAGCGTCAGCTCGGATGAGCCTATGTTTATCGCTCCGTAGATGTGTCCTGCCATATATCCTCCTTTTTCCCTTTGCTCTGTCACTGTATGAGCATAGCGTCACCGAAACTGAAAAATCTGTACTTTTCCCTGACTGCCTCCGCATAGGCGGCAAGTATCGTATCTCTGTCGCAAAGAGCACTAACAAGCATCAGAAGTGTTGATTCCGGCAAATGAAAATTGGTGATGAGAGAATCAGTGATCTTAAAATCATATCCGGGATAGATAAAAATGTCCGTATCGCCCTCTCCGGAATGAATGATTCCCTGATCATCCGTAGCGGATTCGACTGTTCTGCAGCTCGTAGTCCCTACGCAGATGATCCGTCCGCCGTTTTTTTTGGTTGTATTTATCATATCAGCCGCAGCATCCGTCACCCGGTAGAACTCAGTATGCATATGATGCTTGGTAACATCGTCGACTTTAACCGGTCGAAATGTTCCAAGCCCCACATGCAGGGTGATATCTGCGATCTGAACACCTTTTTGTTCGATCTTTTCCAAAAGCTCATCGGTGAAATGAAGTCCGGCCGTAGGTGCAGCAGCAGAACCGTCGAATTTGGCGTACACTGTCTGATACCTGCCGGCATCCGCAAGCTCGTGCTTGATATAGGGCGGGAGAGGAACCTGACCAAGCTCGTCAAGTATCTCCTCAAAAATACCGTCATAATCAAAGCGTACCAGACGATTGCCGTCGGGCAGGACAGATTCGATCCTCGCACTCAGTCTGTCACCGAAAAACACCTCTGCGCCTTCGCGAAGCTTTTTTCCGGGTCTGACAAGTGTTTCCCAGACATTATCGCTTTTCCTTTTGAGCAAAAATACCTCGACAGAGGCACCTGTCGTTTTGTCTGCTCCGTCAGAGTGAACCTTGTGTCCGAAAAGCCTGGCAGGGATAACCCTGGTGTTGTTCCTGACAAGACAGTCTCCGGGGTTCAGGTAATCGATTATGTCGGTAAAATGCTTGTGTGAGAGCTCGCCTGATTTTCTGTCGAGAACCATCAGCCTTGAAGCGCTTCTGTTCTCAAGAGGGTCCTGTGCGATAAGCTCGGGCGGTAGCTCATAAAAAAAGTCACTGGTTTTCAATTTTTTTTCCGTATCCTGTGTCAATTTCTCTCTCTGATCAGATAACCGTGTTTTTCAAGTGCGAGCTTTGCATTTTTTTTGTCGATATCGCTTCTGAATTCGATCCGCAAAACCCCGTCTATGAATTCCCGGTTATTGACTACGCCTATGTTTTTGATGCTTATGCTTTCGTCGGAGAGTATAGAGGCCAGATGAGCTATGGCACCGGGCTTATCATCAACTGTAACAAAGATATCAAACTGACTCGGAAGCGCTCCGGGCTTCTTGGTCGGTATGGAATCTCTGTATTCTCCGGCTTCGTCAAAAGCTGTGTATATGTTTTCTTTGTTCCCAAGGTCTATCGAGTCTCTGTAGGAGCAAAGTATCTTTTCAAATTCATTCAAAAAGTCTATGATGCTTTTTGAGTTGGTCATGCATATATCCTCCCACATCTGAGGAGAGGAGGAGGCAATGCGCGTGATATCTCTGAATCCCCCTGCGGCAAGGCTTTTCATAAGCTGCCTGTCATCATCGTTTTGTCTGACGAGATTCACAAGAGCAACAGCAACCAAGTGCGGAACATGGCTTATGGCTGCGGTTATCCTGTCGTGATCCGTAGGAGAAAGGGTGATACAGTTGGCCCCGGTGGCTTTTACAAGCTCCTCCATCACAGCTATGTCAGAGTCTGAATTGTCTTCCGTGGGAGTCAGGATATAAAAAGCGTTTTCAAGAAGGATATCTGAGGAATTCTCAAAACCGGTTTTCTCGGAGCCTGCCATAGGGTGTCCGCCGATAAACCTGCTTGCAAGACCAAGCTCCCTCGCGGCAGTGGTGATATCCCCTTTTACGCTGCCGACATCCGTGATGATGCAATCCGGTTTTACGATACTTTTAAGCTTAGTCAAAAATGACACGTTCGTTCGAACCGGAGTACACAAAAAAATGACATCACAGGACGAAAACGAATCACCGACTTCATATGTGAGCTCGTCGATGATGCCGTCAGCCACGCCTTTGTCAAGTTCGGGGTTTTGTCTTCGAGTGTAAACGAGGACGCGAATACTCGCGCCCCGTTTTTTTAATGCTTTTGCAATTGATCCGCCTATCAGACCAAAACCGATAAAACCAAGATTTAAATGTTGCATTTACAATATTTCCTACAATATAAAGTGTTAAAACAAAAATTAATACCTACATACAGGATGGCATCAAAGCTCGGAATAACCGAAGCTGTTTACCATAGCGTCTATCTTTTGACCTTTCTGGCAATATGGACAATTCTCCTGACTGAAGGTTTCGTAGTGAGAAAGATCATCGGCAGTGAAGATGCTGTGGACTTCGTGTCCGAAAATCTCACCTGAAGCTGAGAATATAGCTGATACACCCTGGATAACACCACCGTAATACTGGATACACTCGATACCCCTTGCGATGGTCCTTCCGGTTGTCGCTGAAGCCAGCAGAAGGAGGATATTTTTGTTCCTGATCATAGGCTGCAGGTTGTCCCTGAATATCATCTGTCCGCCGTTTCCATACTCCGGAGTTACCACATACAGACTGTCATGCGTGTTTAACGACATAACTCCGTTTTTCTTCAGCTCATCTGCAAGGTATGCTCCGATAACCTCACATCCGTCTGTACAAACTATCGTGTCTATGGGCTTGTTGTACTGATACTCGGCTGCCATAGCCTTTGCAACCTCCATAGCCTCACTCTGACGGGTTTTGAGCATTGTCATATCGATATAGCAGTTGATATGACTGTGGATCGTGGCAAAATGACCGTTGAGGACGCGAAGCTTGAGTTTTGGGTTTACCTTTGATGGAATTTTGACTTCATAAATCACCCTCCGTTCCGGAACCACGTAAAACAGTGTGTTTACGGCTCCTTCTGGTTATTTTTTTATTTACCCGTATATTGTAACATATTTTGATGGAAAATGGAAGTATATTTTTTGTTGAAAAAAATGCTTTCTTATGTTATTATATCAAATATTGCATGAAATGAATTCCGGGAGGATGAATTATGGAGTTTGGTACCAAGGGAAAGGATGAATTGAACAAATCAAGGTTCGACACGGGCGAACTCTCGATGGAGATGATCCCGGCTAACTTTACGGAACCGGATGCACTGTTTAAAATTCTTGAAAAAACGGTAAAAAACTATCATCCCTCTGATGATCTGGCGTTGATACGCCGCGCTTACGATCTCGCAAAAAAAGCCCACAAAGGACAAAAAAGAAGGTCCGGAGAACCGTATCTGACGCACCCTGTTTGTGTTGCGATAATCTTAGCTCAGCTTGAGATGGACAAAGAGACCATCGTTGGTGGGCTTCTTCACGATGTGATCGAGGATACAAAATACACCTATGACGACATCACTGAGATGTTTTCAGAGGAGATAGCGATACTTGTTGACGGAGTCACAAAGCTGACGCAGTTGAATTATTCTGCGGACAAGGTTGAAGTCCAGGCGGAAAATCTGAGAAAAATGTTCCTTGCGATGGCGGCTGATATCCGAGTTATCATCATCAAGCTTGCCGACAGACTGCACAACATGAGAACAATGCAGTTTATGCCTCCGGAAAAGCAAAAGGAAAAATCAAGGGAGACTATGGATATATATGCTCCTTTGGCGGACAGGCTCGGAATTTCAAAGGTCAAGGTTGAGCTTGACGATCTGGCGTTAGAGTACCTCGAGCCTGAGGAATTCAGAGAATTGAAAAAAGAATTCGAGGATATCAAAAAGACCAAGGGCGATTTCGTAAAAAATATCATGGCCGAGGTTTCCGGTCATCTCGAGAAAAATGGCGTAAAAGCGACCATAGACGGACGCGTCAAGCATTTGTTCTCGATATACAGAAAAATGATCACACAGAACAAGACTCTTGATCAGATATACGACCTTTTCGCGATCAGGATTATAGTGGATACCGATCAGGAGTGCTATACTGCACTGGGTATCATCCACGATATGTACAAGCCTATCCCGGGAAGGTTCAAAGACTATATAGCAATGCCGAAGCCGAACAATTATCAGTCGCTTCACACGACACTTATCGGACCTGACGGACAGCCTTTCGAGATTCAGATAAGGACGTATGAGATGCACAGGACTGCTGAGTTCGGAATCGCCGCTCACTGGAAATACAAAGAAACCGGCGGAAGTAATGATACGCTGTCCAAAAGCGAACAGGAGAAGATGGCATGGCTTCGCCGCATCCTTGAGTGGCAGCACGATATGGATGACAACAGGGAATTTTTGAGTATCATCAAAAGTGATCTTGACCTGTTTTCAGACAGGATATACTGCTTTACGCCGGGCGGAGATGTAAAGACTCTTCCAACCGGTTCTACACCGATAGACTTCGCTTATTCCGTGCATTCTGCCGTCGGCAACCGCATGGTTGGAGCGAGGGTAAACGGAAATATCGTAAAAAATGATTACGAGATCCAAAACGGTGACCGAGTAGAGATCATCACCAGCCAAAACAGCAAAGGTCCAAGCCGTGATTGGTTGAAGATCGTCAAAAGTACACAGGCGAGAAACAAGATCAATCAGTGGTTCAGACAGCAGTTCAAAGAAGAAAACATCGAAAAAGGCCGCGAGCTCATCACGAGCTATTGCAAAACTCACAGCATAGATATAGTCAAGATCAACAAACCCGAGTACATCGATTATGTGGTCAGAAAGTATGGCTTTAGGGATTGGGATTCGATATGTGCCGCGGTAGGACACGGAGGCCTCAAGGAAGGTCAGGTTGTCGGAAAGCTTGTTGACAGATACGAAAAAACGCACAAAAGGATCGTATCCGATGATCAGGTTGAAGAGGTTATCGAGAAGGTCAGAGAGGCCAGAGAGCACGCAGGACTCGAGCAGACCAGAAGAGCGCTTGAGAGCAAAAGCGGTATCATAGTTGAGGGGTTAAACGACCTTGCAGTGAGATTTTCCAAGTGCTGCTCACCGGTGCCCGGAGATGAGATCATAGGATTTGTGACCAGAGGAAGGGGAGTTTCCATCCACAGAACAGACTGTGTAAACATGATCAACCTCCCCGAAAACGAGAGAAACAGGATCATAGAGGCCGAGTGGTCCGAAAACGCCAGAGAGGGCGGCGGAGTATATCCGGTTGAGATCGTCTTGTACTGCAACAACCGCAGTGGTGTGTTGATGGATGTTTCAAGGGTATTTACGGAGAGCGGCATAGATGTGAAATCAATGAATGTCCGCACCATGAAAAATGAAAAGGCTACGATCAATGTCGGCTTTGAGATCAGAAGCGTAGCGCAGCTTGATGAGCTTATGAGAAAGCTTGGCGCAGTTGAGAGTGTAAATGATGTGGAGAGGAGCAGTAATGGCTGATACAGGAGAAGTTGTGGTAAAAATGATGGTAGTTGGGCCCATACAGACCAACTGCTACATCCTTTATCGAAAGGAAAGCGACAAATGCGTGGTCGTAGATCCCGGAGCAGAGGGTGACAGGATAGCCATGTTTTTGAAAACCGAGGGGCTAAACATCGATGCGATACTCCTAACTCATGGACATTTTGACCACTTTGAGGGCGTGAAAGATCTTGTGGACATCTGCGGCGGCGATGTATACATACTCGATAAGGAGGCGGAGCTCATAGCGGATCCACGTAAAAATGGTTCGACAGGACTTATGGGCAGAGGAAAAAGTCTTGAGGTGAACAATCATCTTCACGACAATGACATCATTGAAAAAGCAGGGATAAGCTTTCGCGTTATCCATACTCCCGGACATACTGCCGGAGGGTGCTGCTACTATGTGGAAAACGAAGGACTTTTGTTTGCCGGAGATACCATTTTTATGGAGTCTGTCGGAAGGACGGATCTGCCGACGGGAAGCATGAACGAGATACTCTCATCTGTCAGAGAAAAAATATTGGCACTGCCAAACGATGTAAAAATATTCCCGGGACACGGACCGGTAACTGATGTTGCGTACGAAATGGCAAATAATCCCTACGCATAAGAGGAGAAGCATAAATGATAGTGATAGAGATCAAACCCGATGACGCTCATTACGGCGGGGAATTCTCATATGATCTTAGGACGCTTGCCTTCAGCTTTTATCCAAATAGGAAGTGTGAGGTACACACGGTGGAGAGCTGGAGAGGCAGGATTGATTACCCTATGCGCATTTTTTACAAGGAAAAATTAATTCTTGATGTAAGTCTTTCACCGTACAACAAAGAAATCGTGAAAAGAGCGGCGTACGGGGCATTTTCATCGAAAAGCAAAACGATGCTTCCATGGGGAATACTTACGGGGATCAGACCGGCAAAGATAGCGTACGACCTTTTGACAGAGACGGGATCGAGGCAGGAAGCATTTGAGGTGCTGATGGATGATTATCTTGTATATCCGGAAAAAGCCGAGCTCGCACTCGATGTAGCTGCAAATGAGCATATGGTGACATCAGGGCTTGATCTTGATGCCGGATACAGCGTTTACATAGGGATACCGTTTTGTCCGTCGATATGTGAGTATTGTACATTTTCATCGTATCCTATCGAAAAGTACAAGGACAAAGTCGGGGATTATCTCGATGCACTTGCAAATGAGTTTTCATATATGGATGATTTTATCCATTCACAGAGGAAAAAAAGGGTTCTTCACAGCCTTTATGTAGGAGGAGGGACGCCGACCTCGATCAGTGAGGACAACCTAAAAAGGCTGATGGATGATATCAATGCGAGCTTCAATCTCGATGAAGTCAGAGAGTTTACCGTTGAAGCCGGAAGGCCCGACACCATAACTCACAAAAAGCTTGAGATACTCAAGGACAGCGGAGTGACCAGGGTGTCCATAAATCCCCAGTCAATGCTTCCCGAGACGCTCAAGCTCCTGGGAAGGACGCATACGGTATCGCAGGTCAGAGAGGCATTTGCGATGGCCAGGGATGTCGGTATAGACAATATCAATATGGACATCATAGTGGGGCTTCCCGAAGAGGATGAGGTTGATTTTTACAACACGCTCAATCAGGTCTACGATCTCGGGCCGGACAGCATCACGGTCCATACGCTGGTTATCAAAAGGGCGTCAAGGCTCAGGAGAGAGCAGATCGAGACCTATGGAGAGATACGACCTGAGGATACGCTGATACCGGTGCTCCAAAAAGGAAGCTACGATTATCTGAAAACTCACGGGTACGAGCCGTATTACATGTACAGGCAAAAAAACGCCGTTGGAAGCACGAGAAATACAAATCAGGAAAACGTCGCTTACGCAAGGCTCGGCAAGGAATGCCTCTACAATATCCTCATGATGGAGGAGCTTGAGGATGTGATCGCTTTCGGCAGCGGAGGCTCATCCAAAAAGCATATGGCAGGAACCGGAAGGGTAGAGAGGGTCGAAAACGTCAAAAGCGTTGATGATTACATCTCAAGGGTAGAGGAGATGAAGGGCAGAAAGCTTGATGCCCTGTCAAGGCTAAACAAGGCTGCCGACACGCACAGGACCGCAATGATGGCGGAAAAGTAAGAATTCAAAAAAGGAAGGAAAGATAAATGGCACTTAAGAAAAAACCTACAACCGGAATGAGGGACATTCTTCCCGAGGAGATGAGGATCAGAGAGTATGTCCTTGAAATGATCAGGAAAACATACAGAGCATATGGGTTTACCCAGATAGAAACGCCCGCAGTAGAGCACATTGAGAACCTGACCGGCGGACATGGAGGAGAGAACGAAAAGCTTATATTCAAGATTTTGAAAAGAGGTCAGAAGCTTGATATCGACGGGGCTGAAAAAGAGGATGACTTAGTCGACGGAGGGTTGAGATTTGACCTGACTGTTCCGCTGTGCAGGTTTTTTGCCGCACATCAGGCAGAGCTTCCGTCGCCGTTCAAAGCGCTTCAGATGGGAAATGTCTGGCGCGCGGACAGGCCGCAGAGGGGGAGATTCAGGCAGTTTATGCAGTGCGATATAGATATACTCGGTGAGGCTTCCAAAATAGCCGAGATCGAGCTTATCAGCGCTATGACGACACTTCTCGGAAAGCTTGATTTCTCGAACTTTACCATCAGGATTAACGACAGAAGGATATTGATCGGAATAGCTAAGTATTGCGGATTTGAAAAAGAAAGAGAGGATGAAGTGTTCATCATCCTCGATAAGCTTGACAAGATCGGTATGGACGGAGTCAGGGAAGAACTTGAAAAAGCCGGATTCTCTGCAGAGGCCATAAAAAAATGTCTGGACATTTTTTCTGATGTGGCAACGGATGATGAGGGAACAGGGACCGGTGTTGCAGGAGCTGATGTGCTGAAAAGGCTCGCCGACAGGATCGGAGACAGTCTCGAGGACGGTGTGGGTGAAAACCTGCTTTCCATAATGGAAACCGTAGACGCTATGAAACAATGCGAGTTCAGGATATTGTTTGATCCGACGCTCGTCAGAGGAATGAGCTACTATACGGGACCTATTTTTGAGATAGCTATGGATGAGTACGGCGGCTCGGTCGGTGGCGGCGGAAGGTACGATACGATGATAGGCAGATTTGTGGGTGCCGATACGCCGGCGTGCGGGTTCTCGATTGGATTTGAGAGGATATCCATGCTTTTGATGGAGCGAGGGTATCAAATCCCTGAAAACGAGGAAAAATATGCGTTTTTGGTGGACAAAAAATGCACCGATGATCAGCTTCGGGATACGATCGAAAAAGCAAATAAGCTCAGAGCCGACGGGCACACGGTGACTGTCGAGAGGATGAAAAAGAACAAAAAATTCCAAAAAGAGCAGCTTGCCGGACTCGGATACGACAAAATAGAAGAAGTGTTTAACGACTGATACACTAAAACAATAGAAAAAAATCAAGGAGAGAAAGAAATGGCAGAATCAATGAAAGGACTTGTGCGCACCTGCAGATGCGCCGAGCTTGGCACTGACAACATCGGTCAGGAAGTGACCGTGATGGGCTGGGTTCAGAAAAACAGAAACAAAGGAGGGCTTTGTTTTACAGACCTGCGCGACAGAAGCGGGATCCTGCAGATCATTTTTGAAGAGGACAAGATCGGGTCTGAGGGCTTTGAAAGAGCAGGGAAGCTCAGGAGCGAGTTTGTGATCGCAGTGACCGGAGAGGTTGTGCATCGATCGGGAGACGTGAACAAAAACCTAAAAACCGGCGAGATAGAGGTTGTCGCAAAGGACTTAAGAGTGCTTTCGGAGTCTGAGACACCGCCGTTTCCTATTGAGGAAAATATCAAAACAAAGGATGAGCTGAGACTTAAACACAGATATCTGGACCTGAGACGCCCGGATATCCAGAGAAATCTGATACTGAGATCTCAGGTATGTATGGAGGCGAGAAAAGTTCTCTCGGAGGAGGGATTTCTTGAGATCGAGACTCCGATGCTCACCAAAAGTACTCCGGAGGGGGCCAGAGACTATCTTGTGCCGTCAAGAGTGCACCCGGGGAGCTTCTATGCGCTTCCTCAGAGCCCGCAGATATTTAAGCAGCTTTTGATGTGCTCGGGCTACGACAGATATTATCAGATTGCGAGATGCTTTCGTGATGAGGACCTGCGTGCGGACAGACAGCCTGAGTTTACACAGATAGATATGGAACTTTCGTTTGTTGATGTCGATGATGTGATCGGGGTGAACGAAAAGCTCTTGAAGAGGGTATTTGCAATGGTGGGAGTGGATGTTCAGCTTCCCATACGCAGGATGACCTGGATAGATGCGATGAATGATTACGGGTCTGACAAGCCTGACCTTCGTTTTGATATGAAGCTTATCGATGTGACGGATGTCGTGAAGGGTTGTGGATTTGGAGTGTTTACCGGTGCGATAGAGGCAGGCGGCAGCGTAAGAGGTCTCTGTGCAAAAGGTCAGGGGGCTATGCCGCGCAAAAAAATAGATAAGCTTGTTGACTTTGCAAAGGATTTCGGAGCGAAAGGACTTGCATATCTGTGCATAAATGAGGATGGAACATACAAATCATCCTTTGCGAAGTTTATGACGGAGGAAGAGCTTGACAACCTCGTGAAGGCTATGGGCGGTGAACCGGGAGACCTGCTTGTATTTGCAGCAGACAAAAACAAGGTTGTCTGGGATGTGCTCGGAAACCTGAGACTTGAGCTTGCCCGCCAGATGGAGATCATAGACGAATCAAAGTATGAATTTGTATGGGTTACGGAATTCCCGTTGCTTGAGTACAATGATGATCTCGGAAGATTTCAGGCTATGCATCATCCTTTCACTATGCCTTTTGAGGAGGATATACCGCTGCTTGATACGGATCCGGGAAGCGTCAGAGCGCAGGCTTATGATATCGTGCTAAACGGTACCGAGCTCGGTGGTGGATCTATCCGTATCCACAGAGATGATATACAGGAAAAAATGTTTGACGCGCTCGGATTTACAAAAGAGAGTGCGTATGAGCAGTTTGGATTTTTGCTTGATGCGTTTAAGTACGGAGTTCCGCCTCACGCAGGACTTGCCTACGGACTGGACAGGATGATCATGCTTATGGTAGGGGCTGATTCGATCAGAGATGTGATCGCATTCCCGAAGGTTAAGGACGCATCGTGTCTGATGACGGAGGCGCCGGGGCCGGTTGCGCAGGCACAGCTTGAGGAGCTTGGACTCGCTGTTATTTCACATGAGAAGGAAAACGAAAATACCAAGGAGGAAGAAAAATGAGCGTAACAAAAAAACAATTTGGGACAACAAAAGACGGAATCGGAGTAACAGCTTTTACGATCGAAAACAAAAATGGTCTGACAGCGACGATACTTGATTTCGGTGGGATAGTACAGAGCCTTTGCGTGCCTGATAAGGACGGAAAGCTTGACGATGTCGTACTTGGATACGAGACGGTTGCTGATTATGAGGATAATGGCTCGTATTTCGGAGCATTTGTAGGTCGAGTTGCAAACCGTACAGGCGGAGCAAGGTTTGATCTGAACGGAACAGAGTATCATCTCGAGGTAAATGACAACGGCGTAAACAACCTTCACAGTGGAAGACCGGGATTTAGCCGCGTGATGTACAAAGGAGAGCACACGGATAATTCCGTTATCCTTGAAAGAGTAAGCCCGGGCGGAGAGCAGGGATTCCCCGGGGCACTTGAGGTCAAGGTCACATATACACTTACAGATGAGGATGAATTCAAGATCGAGTATTTCGCAAGATCCGATGCTGACACCATCTACGCACCGACGAACCATTCTTACTTCAACCTTGGAGGACACAAGAACGGAGAGATCACCGGTGAATATGTACAGATCAATTCTGACAGCATCACAAAGACGGATGCAAATCAGATACCTACGGGAGAATTCATCAAGGTTGAGGGAACTCCGTTTGATTTCAGAGAAGAAAAAATGATAAAGCTCGATATAGACGCTGATGATGAACAGTTAAAAACAGGTGGCGGATACGACCACAACTTTGCTCTGATGAAAGAGCCGAGAGCATACGGATATGCGGGAAAGGTTACGGACAAAAAGACCGGAAGGACTATGGAGATATATACAGATCTTCCGGGACTTCAGATGTATACAGGGAATTCCATCGGTGAGGAAAAAGGAAAAGACGGAGCTGTATACAAACGCCGTCACGGAGTCTGCTTCGAGACACAGTTTTTCCCGGATGCGGTAAACCATCCTGAGTTTACATCAAGCTATCTTGCAAAGGGAGAGGCGTTTAATTCAGTCACTGTTTACAAATTCACGACTGCCTGAGTGATTATGGTATAGTTAAAATAAGGATACGCCGGGGTGATCGGCGTATCCTTTTTGTTTTATCTGTAAACAATGTTGCCGTTTGCGATCGTATACCTGATCTTCGCTGGTAGGGTAAGTCCGATAAATGGTGAATTTGAAGCTTTTGAAGCAAAATCAGTCACTGTCCACTCGGAATCCGGGTCAAATATCACAAGGTCGGCTGTGCTTCCCTCAGAGATCGACCAAAACTCTAAACCATAGAAGTCGGCGAGATTTACCGTCATACAACGGATCACATCTGTTAAGGTCATATGACCGGGTTTTACCAGGTTTTGCACGGCAAGTGAAAACGCGGTTTCAAGACCTATTATACCGCTTGGAGCCTCGGCAAGAGACCTGCTTTTTTCATCCTTGCTGTGCGGAGCGTGGTCTGTCGCGATCATATCGATCGTGCCGTCTGATAGACCTTTGATTATGGCCTGTCTGTCGTCTTCCGTGCGAAGCGGGGGGTTCATTTTTGCGTTTGTTCCGTGGGTTAAGACCGCATCCTCTGTCAGAGAAAAATGATGCGGAGTGGCTTCTGCGTGTACATCCGCTCCTTTTGCTTTGTAGGACCTGACGATGTCTACGGAACCCGCGGAGCTGATATGCTGGATGCACAGTTTTGCGCCTGTTTCGTATGCGAGCTTACAGTCTCGTTCGACCATAACCTCCTCGGCAAGTCTGTCGGCACCACCGTATCCAAGCTTTTCGGATACCTTGCCCTTGTTCACTCCGGGGGAGTTGATATAGGAAGGATCCTCCTCGTGAAGACTTATGGGGATGCCAAGAGCCTTTGCCGTAAGCATAGCGTTTTTAAGTACGGTTTCATCGAGTATTGGAAGCCCGTCATCGGTAAAAACAACCGCACCTTTATCCGCAAGAGCGGGCATATCGACAAGCTCTTTGCCCTGCATTCCGATAGTTACCGTTGCGGCGCTGAAGATGTGGATCCCGGTTTTTTTGCCTTTTTCAATGACATAGTCAAGGGTGTCGGTGTTGTCGATCACAGGCTTTGTGTTTGCCATACATACAACTGTTGTGTATCCGCCTTTTTTTGCGGCGGCGGCCCCTGTTTCGATATCCTCCTTGTGAGTGAACCCGGGATCTCTGAAGTGAACGTGTCCGTCCATAAATCCGGGCGCAACAATGCAGCCGGTGGCGTCGACCACCTCGCAACCGTCCGGGACATTTTTGATATCTTTTTGGATGTCTGTGATCCTTCCGTTATCTATAAGGATATCCGATATTTCGTCTTTATTTTGCGACGGATCGATCATCCTGCCGTTTTTTATCAAGATCATGATGTGTCCTCCCGTTTTCGTTTTCTACATAATACTTTCTAAACTCTCTCGGAGACAGTCCCCGCCGCTGCAAAAATGCCCGGTTAAATGTCGATATGCTCTGAAACCCGGCGCTGTATGCGACATCGGTTATGGAGAGTGACTGATCGGCGAGCAGGGTTTGCGCTTTTGCGATCCTTTGCTCGGTCAGGTACTCGACAAAGCTGTATCCCGTAACTGATTTAAAGGTTCTTGAAAAATAATACGGACTGAATCCGGCATGCTCTGCGGTATCGTTTAACGAGAGCTCGTTTTCGCAGTTTTCTGATATGTATCTGCAGGTCTCGTTGATCCTTGTGACAGTCTCGGTCGTATGAGATGTAAAAAGCTCCGGATAAGTCGATCTCATGTATTCCCCAAATATGATAAACAGCTTGTACAGCTCGATCCGCATTTTTGTCTCGCGGAAAAATGATTCGTCGTTGTTTAATGATATTATTTTTTTAAAAATGCTGAAAGCGTTTTTTTGCAATCGTTCAGCGTTTACGGGGATTTTGCTGAAGCCGTAAAAATGCTTCAACATACTTCCGGACTCCGGGATTTCCTGAAATACCTTTGTTGAGAACTGTATGCCCGCAAGACATCCGGATTTATTTGAGATGATCTCGTGCAATTGTCCGGGCCAGATGAAAAGAATCTCCCCGGGGTTCAAACTGTGCGTCGCGTCATCAACTGCTATCTTTGGCTCGTTTCCCGACGGGGCATCATTAAGACAAATGATTATCTCGACGTATTGATGCCAGTGCAGCGGAAACTCCGCAGCAAAGTTACTCTGCGGAATGACATTTATGGCGGCGGCAAAGCTGTTTTGCTCGAAGCTTGACTCGTTTTTCATGTTTACTAATATATAACATGAAAGGGGAGGCTGTCAATCATTATCGCAAAATTTGGGCAGTTTATGACAAATAGTTAGTTGAATCATAAATAAGCATATACTATAATTGCACCATAAGATGTGAAACCAATAAACAGATTTATCAAAAATACTTCTGAGACCAGAAAGGAGGAAGCACTATGGCTAACACAATGAATACAAGGATCACGGACATGACTACGGGAAGCCCGATCAAACACATACTGAAATTTGCGCTTCCTCTCGTCGTTGGGAACATTTTTCAGCAGCTCTACAACATGGTTGATGCCGTGATCGTAGGCAAATACGTCGGAGCAAATGCTCTGGCTGCCGTAGGAAGCTGCGGATTTATGAGCTTTTTTTTCTTCTCACTCTGCTACGGACTTGCAGTGGGGATAGGAGTTATGATCTCTCAGTATTTCGGAGCAAAAAAAGACAAAGAGATTTACAAGACCATCGCAAACTCTGTATATGTTGTGGCAGGAGTTGCAGTTATACTGAGCATTGTCGGAGTGGTGCTCGCAAAACCGCTCCTTGTACTTCTCAGGACTCCGGCAGAGATACTTCCGGATGCAACGGTTTATCTGCGTACAACAAGTGCAGGGATGCTCGCAGTAAGCGCATACAATGTAGTTGCCCAGATTTTGCAGGCGCTTGGAGATTCAAAAACACCGCTTATTTTCCTGTCAGTGGCAGCTATACTCAATATCGCTCTCGATCTGTTTTTCGTGCTGGTTATAGGGATAGGAGTTGCAGGAGTTGCACTCGCAACTATCATAGCACAGGCAGTGTCGGCAGGAGCCTGCATCGTATACGCACATTCGAAAGTAAAGTATTTCAAGATAAAAAAAGAGCATATGCAGCCGGACGGATCAATCATAAAAGAAGCTTTCAGACTCGGACTTCCGCTCGCTGTCCAGAGCTCGGCTATATCGATCTCGTGCATCGTGCTTCAGGGAGTTGTAAACACATTTGGAACAACAGTAGTTGCTGCATACACCATTACGGGAAGAGTTGAGCAGCTTGTGCTTCAGCCGTACAATTCGCTTGGTACAGCTATCACGACATATACGGGACAAAACATCGGAGCCAACAAAACTGAAAGAGTAAAAAAAGGTTTTGTTCAGTCAATGCTTGCAGGACTTACATTTACCGCAGTTATTGTTCCGATCATATTTTTGGGAGCAGAGGGGATTTGCTCGATATTTGTTGAAGACCCCGAGGTTGTTGCACTGGGAGCAAAAGCACTCAGACTTACCTGCCTTTGCTATTTCGGACTGATCATGATCTATGTTCCGAGAGCCGTGCTCAACGGATGCAAGGATGCCGGATTTGCTGTCCTTAACGGAGCTACCGAGGTCGCTTGCCGCATCGGTTACTCACAGCTTTTCACATCCATCTCATCCATTGGTTATATGGGAGTATGGATCACAACAGGCGCAACATGGTTTACGACAGCGGCTGTATGCCTGCTCAGATACAGACATATGTTTTATCCGCACAAACTTCGTCGTCCCGGGATCCGTCTTCCGAGGGTTGCTTGGAACAGAAAATAGATAGCGTTTGGGATGATAATCAGTTTATGAAACTACATTTAATGCTTTTTCATATTGTTTACAAAAATTTACAAAAAATTAACAATATTGTTCATAATGTATTTACATTTATAGAGTATTATGAACTTAAGTTAATAAGACATTTTTGAATTCTTTTCATAAATGGTATGGATGATATACCAAACTTTCTCCTCTTTTTATAATGGAATGAAGACGGGTCCCCACCGTCTTCTTTCCTCGTTTGGAGTCAGTAGTGGTAGATATATAAACCACTCAGTTTTTAGGAAACACTTCCCCGGTGTTTCCTTATTTTTTTTATTTTGTGATTTTGCTGTCGTGTCCGCAACCGGCAAAAAAAGTCCGGCGGATAAATCCTTAAAAATAGTTAGCTACGACTAACTGTATTTCGCTATCTTCGGGGCATTTTTCTCTTGAAAAATCCGCTGAAAATGTTTATAATAGAAGAGTTGAAAACTTAAGCCGCTCAGGCGGCAAAAAATAAAAAAACACAAAGGAGGTAGCAAAAGTGGGAGCAACCTTTCGAGGTGGCGCGCACCCGTATGAGGGCAAAGAACTTTCGGAAAACAGGCCAATCCGCGTTCTTGAAGCAGGAGATGAGCTTGTATTTCCGATGAGTCAGCATATCGGAGCGCCTGCAACACCCGTTGTGGCTGTTGGCGATGAAGTGAAGATGGGTCAGCTTATCGGCGAAGCATCCGGATTTATTTCTGCCAATATCATAAGCTCCGTTTCCGGAAAGGTCACGGCTGTAGAGCCGAGAACTCTTTCTTCGGGGGCAAAAGCCACATGTGTTGTGATAGCCAATGACAAAAATTACACACCGGTAAGCGGTCTGGGGAAGGAGAGAGATTACAAGTCTCTTTCAAAGGATGAGATCAGAAAGATCGTCAAGGACGCCGGAATCGTAGGTATGGGAGGTGCCGGTTTCCCGACAAATGTCAAGATCTCACCAAAAGATCCGGACAAGATCGACCACGTTATCATAAACGGTGCCGAGTGCGAGCCGTATCTGACATCTGACTACAGGCTGATGCTTGAAAGGCCGGAGGATCTGATCGAGGGACTCAGGATCGTTCTTTCGCTTTTTGACGGCGCCAAAGGTGTCATAGCTGTCGAGGACAACAAGCCTGAAGCTATCGAAAAGCTCACATATCTGACAGAGAGCGATCCGAACATTTTTGTAAAGACTCTCAAGACAAAGTATCCTCAGGGTGCGGAGCGTCAGATAATATATGTGACAACCAAAAGGAGACTTCACGCGAAGCTTCTTCCTGCGGATGTCGGATGTATAGTTGACAATGTCCAGACTATACTTGCTATCTACGATGCGGTTGCCAAAAGCACACCTTCCATGACAAGGGTTATGACTCTTACGGGTGATGCGATGTCAGATCCGCAGAACTACCTTGTGAGATTCGGAATGAGTCACGCTGAGGTTCTCGAGGGAGCAGGCGGACTCAAGGAAGAGGCTGAAAAGCTGATCTCCGGCGGTCCGATGATGGGAATGGCGATGTATACACTTGACACTCCTATCACGAAAACGAGCTCATCCATCCTTGCGATGACGCATGATGAGGTTGCCGCCAACGAGCCTACTAACTGTATCAGATGCGGAAGGTGTGCGACTGTATGTCCGTGCCACCTTGTGCCGCAGATGATGGCACAGGCAGGTGAGAGAAACGACCTCGATGAATTTGTGAAACTTAACGGTATGGAGTGCTACGAATGTGGTACCTGTACATTTGTATGTCCTGCAAAGAGAAGGCTTACTCAGGTATTCAAGACCTGCAGGCAGGCTGTGATGGCCAAAAACCGCAAGGCGCAGGCCGAGGCAGCTGCAAAGAAAAAAGCCGAGGAAGAGAAAAAAGGAAAGGAGGGTGCGTAAAAAATGGAAGAGAACAAAAATGAAGTAACAGAAGAAGCTGTTGAAAAAAATGTTCAGCTGGCCGAGGCAGAAAAAGCAGAGGAAAAAAAGCCCGAAGCAAAAAAGCCTGAAGCAAAAAAAGCCGAAGACAAGCCGAAGCTTCTGAGCGTATCCTCGTCTCCTCATGTCAGAGACAGATCATCAACCAAGTCGATAATGCGAGATGTTGTGATCGCTTTGATCCCGGCAGCGGGAGTGGGAATCTGGAATTTCCGATTAAGTGCGGTCCTTGTTATCCTTACCTGCTGTGTGAGCTGTGTACTTGCCGAGTTGATCTGGCAAAAATGTATGAAGCAGCCTGTGACTACGGGGGATTATTCCGCGCTTCTTACGGGACTGCTCCTTGCGCTCAATATGCCTGCGACGGTGCCGCTTTGGATGTGTGTTCTCGGAAGCGTATTTGCGATCATAGTTGCAAAGCAGATATTCGGAGGACTCGGACAAAACTTCATGAACCCGGCACTTGCGGGAAGATGCTTTATGGTGCTTTCATTCTCAAGCGCTATGACAGCATTTACCATAAAAGAGGGTGCTGACTGGATGTACGGAATAGCGGTTGACGCCACAAGCTCAGCTACACCGCTTATGCAGGTCAAGCAGGGAGTGCTCCCGAGCCTGAAGGATATGTTCCTCGGAACAACAACGGGTACTATCGGAGAGACATCGGTGGTAGCGCTTCTTATCGGAGCTGCATACCTGTTGCTGCGTCGCGTGATCAGCTGGGAAATCCCCGTTATCTACATCGCAAGCTTTGCGGTGATAAACCTTATCTATGAGTACGCAGTTGGCGGAGCTCCGTATCCGATCTTCTATGAGCTTTGCGGAGGCGGATTGATGCTTGGTGCATGGTTTATGGCGACTGATTATGTCACAAGCCCGATCACCAAAAAAGGAAAGATTATATATGCCATTCTTCTGGGACTTCTCACGGCGCTTTTCAGATTTTTCGGAGAGAGTGCAGAGGGTGTTTCCTTTGCGATCATCATTGGAAATATCTGCGTTCCGCTGATTGAGAGATTTACCATCCCGAAACCGTTTGGCTTGGAGAAAAAAGCAAAGGAGGGAGCATAAAATGGAACAGAAAAAGAAAAAAGACAATATGTTCAAAGACGCTATCATCCTTTGCCTGATAACACTTGTTTTGGGCGGAGTGCTCGCGGGAGTGTACGCGATCACGAAAAAGCCCATAGAGGAAGCACAGGCAAAAACAAATAACGAAGCCTGCGCAGCTGTTATATCAGACGGTGATGAAGTAAATGACAACGACGAGGCAGCGGTATCCGGTGCGGCAGCGTACTTAAGCACTCACGACCTCTCAAACAGTGAGGTTTCAAAAGAGGCTGATTCCCTGGCTGCATGGGTTACGGTTGAGCAGGTTCATCCGACGAAAAACGGCGGATCTGTATACCTTGTTAAAGCAAGAAAAGGATACGGCGGAGATGTGAGCTTTGCGCTCGGAGTAAGTGCCGAGGGTGCCATAACAGGCATTTCGATCACTTCTCAGTCAGAGACTGCAGGTCTTGGAGCAAACTGCGAGAACAAAGAATGGCAGGCAGGCTTCAAAGACAAGGTGTTGCCGTCAAATCCTGCAGACAATATGTACAACAAAGAAGCAGCGACGGATTCACAGGTCCAGGCACTTTCAGGTGCTACAGTGACCAGCCGCGCGATCACAAATGCGGTCAAAGGCGTACTGTTCTACTCAACAAGCGGAAAGGAGGCGTCATAATATGAGTGTTTTCGGTGAAAGACTATCAAACGGACTTATAAAAGAAAATCCGACATTTGTGCTGATGCTCGGTATGTGCCCCACGCTTGCGGTTACATCATCAGCCATAAACGGCGTAGGTATGGGACTTTCAACTACAGTCGTTTTGGTGTTGTCAAACATGCTTATTTCTGCACTTAGAAAAATAATCCCCGATAAGGTCCGCATTCCGGCGTTTATCGTGGTGGTAGCTTCATTTGTGACGATAGTTCAGTTGCTTTTGAAAGCGTATGTGCCGTTCCTTGATGCGGCGCTCGGTGTGTATATACCGCTTATCGTCGTAAACTGTATCATACTTGGGCGTGCGGAGAGCTACGCTTCAAAAAATCCGATCATGGCATCCTGCTTTGACGGACTTGGAATGGGACTTGGATTTACCGTGGGACTTACCTGTATAGGTATTGTCAGAGAGGTACTCGGTTCCGGAGCGATATTCGGATACACGGTAATCCCTGCAGTTGCAAATATAGCAATCTTTGTAATGGCGCCCGGAGCATTTTTCGTACTTGCGGGACTCACGGCTTTGCAAAACAGATTGTTCCTGAAAAATGCTGCGTCAAAGACCGACAAAGACAAAAAACAGCCGGATACGCCTGAGATCAGCGATGATCCGATGGATAACAAGGCTTCAACAATGGATGATCAGATGCTTGAAACGGTAGAAGAAAAGCTTGCAGTTGAGAAAAATGATGACGGGGAGGTGAAAGCATGACACTGTTTACTATTTTATTTACGGCCGCTTTGGTCAACAACTTCGTGCTGAGCCAGTTCCTGGGTATATGTCCGTTCCTCGGAGTTTCGAAAAAGGTTCAGACAGCAGCCGGTATGGGTGGCGCGGTAATATTCGTCATAACCATTGCGTCACTTATCACAAGCACATTGTACAATCTTTTGCTTAAACCATACGATCTTGAGTACTTAAATACGATAGTATTTATCCTTGTAATAGCAGCTCTCGTTCAGTTTGTAGAGATGTTTATGAAAAAGGCGATGAAAGGTCTGTATCAGGCGCTCGGAGTTTACCTTCCGCTCATCACCACAAACTGTGCGGTTCTCGGTGTTGCACTTCTTTCGGTTCAGTATGAGGACAGCATCCTTGAGGCTACAGTCAGAGGATTTGGTGCTGCAGTTGGATTTTTCCTCGCTATCTGCCTGATGGCGGGAATTCGTGAGAAACTTGAAAACAGCAATATCCCTTCAGCTATGAAAGGCACGCCGATCGTGCTCGTAACTGCAGGGCTTATGGCTATCGCATTCTGCGGCTTCGGCGGCGTTAGTTTCTAAGGAGGGATAAAATGTCAGAGAATATGACAAACATCATTATTATATCGGTCATCCTCCTTGCGGTGCTGGGCATTTTTATCGGATTGCTCCTTGGGGTTGCCGGAAAGCTTTTTGCCGTAGAGGTTGATGAAAGAGTAGTACTTGTCAGGGACTGTCTTCCCGGTAATAACTGCGGTGGTTGCGGTTATCCCGGATGCGACGGCCTGGCTGATGCAATAGTAGCGGGAACAGCTCCTGTAAACGGATGTCCTGTCGGAGGTGCTCCGGTGGCTGCCAAGATCGGAGAGATCATGGGTGTCGATGCAGGTGCGGCTACAAAAAAAGTTGCGTTTGTCAAGTGTGCCGGAACTTGCGAAAAGGCAAAGGATAAGTACAACTATGTCGGGATCGAAGACTGCCGTGCAGCAGCAGCTATCCCGGGTGCCGGTGGAAAAGCCTGCTCCTTCGGCTGCCTCGGTCTGGGTTCTTGCGTAAGCGTGTGCCAGTTCGACGCTATCGGCATCACAGATGACGGCATCGCAGCAGTTGATATGGAAAAATGTGTTGCCTGCGGTCAGTGTGTGGATACCTGTCCGAAACACCTTATTGAGCTTATCCCGTATGATACGGCTTATATGGTTAAGTGCTCATCTACTGATAAGGGCAAGGATGTGATGAGCGTATGCGCAGCGGGATGTATCGGTTGCGGCATATGTGAGAAGGCCTGCAACTTTGATGCGGTTCACGTTGTTAACAACGTTGCGCACATTGATCCTGAAAAATGCAAAGGTTGCGGACTCTGCTCGATGAAGTGTCCGAAGAAGGTTATTATCAACACGAAGACCGGCAAATCAAAGGAGGCGCCTAAGCCGAAAACCGCTTAGGTTCGATTGCCACTGAAACGGTTATTTTGAAGTAAATTACATAGGGGCAGGGTGTAAAAAATCCAACGCGAACGCTTGGAACCGCTTTCTGCTGAACTAACTGCTAACTACGACTAAGAGCGTGAGATATTCACGGCACGATTTGTTCTTATCTCACGCTCTAAGTCTTCGTAAGCAGTGGATTTCATCAGGCGGTCCCGGGCCTTCGCTTATGGAAGTTTTACACCCCTGCCCCTTTTTGCAATATTACTTACAATAATGATCATTGTCAGGTAACTGATATCGAAATCAGTTACCTGCTGAAATTATTCTGTAAACAAATTACGAAGAAGCCGATAAAACAATTTTGTGGAGTACTCCGCAGCCATCGTTGCGCAGCCGAGGTTTTCTCGAGGCGTGCAACGCGATGTGCGAGGACAAGTGCGAACGGTGCTCCACGAAATTCGTTTTATCGCTTCTTCGTTTTGATTCTAATTACTGCAAAATAACCGTTTCAGTTGATGATTTACTTTTGGAGACTAGCATCGTTTGCGCTTGGACCACAAACCATAGACGGTTTTGCCGTTGATCTTTTTGTATGCGCGTACTCGGTAGTAGTACGTCTTTTTTTTCTTGAGGTGCCTGATCACCTTCTTTGTCGACGAGAACTTCACAGATTTCGCCTTTTTCCAGCTTTTAGGTTTAGTGGTGTACTGTATCTGATACTTTGCACCCTTGACTTTTTTGACCTTTATGGTGAGTTTTGAGCCGGATCTTTTGGCTGAAGTTGCTTTTGTGTTTCCGACGGTTTTGGTGCTGACCTTGGAAATTGTATCGACTATCTGCTCAATGACTATAGGCTGGATGATCTCTTCCTCCTCTCCATCGTCGTCGGTGATATCTATTGCAGCGCCTGATACAGCGGAATCATCATTCGGGTCTGGTGTTGCGGACGGAGCTGTTCCACCTGATGGATTGCCCGAGCCGGTTCCGGATTGAGAGCCACCGTCGTTTCCTGTACCACTGCCAGAGCCGTTTCCATTATTATTAGAATTTCCGCCTGAATTGGCAGAACCACCATTGTTGCCCGAGCCGGTTCCGGATTGAGAGCCACTGTCGTTTCCTGTACCACTGCCAGAGCCGTTTCCATTATTATTAGAATCTCCGCCGGAGTTGGCAGAACCACCATTGTTGCCCGAGCCGGTTCCGGACTGAGAACCACCATTGTTTCCTGAGTCGGCCTGCGAGCCGCCGTTTCCGCTCTGATTGCCGGATGAGGCTTCGACAACAGTGATCTCGCCCGCGTTTTCAAAGGTTTTTGTCTCGTAGGCGAGCTCGTTATCAGGCACGAAACGAACATCGAATTTGTGGGTTCCTACCTCCGGTACAGTATCGCCGTTTACAAATTCCCAAGTGCCCGGGATATCTGCGGTCCAATTGATGTTTGATGCTTTTATCGCGGCGTCCGAAAGCTTCTGCCCGGCAGTGATGTTGTCCGCGACCAAAGCCGTGCTTCCGGCCTGGGTGATAGCAGTTGCTTTTTTTCGGATCCGCGCAGGCATATCTCCGTAGTATTCGACACCTTTTCCGTATATCAGGCTTTCGCTTGCGGCGATATCCCATACATATCCGGCGACCGATATGTCAACGACTCTGATCTTGACTCCCGGATCAAAGTAGATCGGACCTCCGCTAAACGTTATGGCTGCATA
>CAMVCQ010000015.1 GCA_947166015.1 uncultured Lachnospiraceae bacterium | reverse complement strand
ATCGTGTCTTTCAGACACACATTCCTCATGCGGTTTGGTTACCGTACACGGTTTGTATGTAATGTATATGCACACTTTAGGGCAAGCTCTAAGTGTACATATACATTACATACACCCGTGAATAGTAACACTTAGTCTTACAAAAAAGCAACCCTGATCAAATGATTTATCTTCTGCAGGTTATCATCTGATCAGGATTGCCGGGATGTGTTTTGTATTCTATACGTGTGATGCATTTTTTACATCTTACGATTATTTATCACACGCTGTAACTCAATTATTTCTTCGGTAGACAGTTTCTTTTGGCTGAGGTAATCATGTATAAATATTGTCAGCGACCCATTGAACATCTTGTCAAATAAGCATTCAGTTTCGATGCGCTGGACCACTTTTTTTGAGATTGTCGCGCGACACATAAACCCGGGATCTTCTCTGGAAACGGCTCCTTTATCTATAAGCCTTTTTATAACTGTGTAGGTTGTATTTTTCTCCCAGCCTATGTATTCTTTAATGATCTTAGCGATATCCTTTGCCTGAAGTACAGAATTCGACCAAAGAAGCTCCATTACATTGAGCTCACCTTCATGCAAACGTATTTCTTCGCTCTTTGTTGCCATTGACAATTGTTCCTTTCTTGATCCACTTATTATGAATAGAAAAATGCTCCGATCGTTCAGTGGAATAAATCTCATTCACAGAGAAAACACTATATATGTAGAATGAATATTCTACACAAGTATACAGCGCTTTTTCGGCGTGTAATAACATTCTACACCTGTGTACACATAATTGTCAAGGACTTTTTTGCAATTATTTTATTTATTTTTCAGGCGTTCAAGGACGCTTACAAAATATTGTGGAAGCTCTGATTTGAATTCCATATATTGATTTGTAGACGGATGAATAAATCCGAGAATTCCGGCGTGCAGAGTCTGTCCTTCAAGGTTTTTGAACGGTCCGGGACGAGCTCCGCCATACACATCATCTCCCAAAACCGGATGATGGATGTGTGACATGTGAACTCTTATCTGATGTGTTCTGCCGGTTTCAAGTCTGCATTCGATGTGATTATATGAATTGTTCAAATGATCGAGAACCTTGTAGTGAGTTATCGCTCTTTTTGTTCCGTTCTCTTCTGTTTTAAATGTGGTCATTTTTTTTCTGTCGACCGGGTTTCTTCCTATATAGGTGTCAATTGTGCCCTCATCCTCTGTCAGATTGTCACAGACGACAGCCTGGTACCTTCTTGTGATCGTATGCTTGGAAAACTGTTCAGCGAGGTTGCTGTGTGCTTTGTCATTTTTGCACACCACAAGCAGACCTGTCGTATTTTGGTCTATTCTATGCACGATTCCGGGACGCAACACACCGTTTATGCCAGAGAGATTCCCGGCACAATGATAAAGCAAAGCATTTACGAGCGTGTGATCAGGATGAGCCGGACCGGGATGAACAACCATATTTTTGGGCTTATCAACGATTATCACATCATCATCCTCATATACCACGTCTAATGGAATATTTTCCGGCTCAACCGAAAGTTCTTCGGGTTCAGGCACATCAAAAACCAGGAGATCGCCTGTTTTTAAACGCTCTCCTGCTTTTTTAACCGGTTTTGAATTGATGGAAGCATTGCCGGATTTGATCAGCTTCTGAATATATGAACGAGTCAGATCGACTCTTTCGCCCAGAAAAATGTCCAGACGAAGCCCGTCAGATGCACTGTCTATAGTGAATTTATAGTTATTTTCATTCATTTTCATCTTTCTGATTTGCTGCATCAGTTTGTGAATTGTCCGGATCATTTTTCCTGATAAGGTCATCATTAGTCTTTTTCGGGCTAAACAAACTGTCCTTGTTGTAGACAAAAAGCAAAGCTATAACCAGCAACAATACCGATACAGTCACATAGATGTCTGCAACATTAAATACGGGGAAGTTGATCGCCTCTATCCATATGAAATCAATCACATACTTGTACAGTGCTCTGTCGATAAAATTTCCTACAGCGCCCGCACAGAGCATAACAAGAAGAAATCTCAAGAATAAGTATCTTTTTTCAAATGGAATCTTGGAATACATAAATACCATTATGAGGATGACTACGGCTGTGACGATGTAGAATAACCAGAAGGCGTTCTCAAAAAGCCCCCAGGCAGCACCGCGATTTTCGAGATAGTGAAACTTAAGCACTCCGTCCCACACAGTAACATCACCTTTGATGATCTGTGTGGCTGCAAAGTGCTTTGTTATCCTATCAAGTATAATAAAGATCATGAAAAGCGCAGCGAAAAATACATGCGTTCTCATTTTTGGTTTATTATCTGTAGTCATTAGAAATCATCTACCGAACCGAGGAATTCAAACGGATCTTCGTCGATATCGGAATCCTTTTTGCCAATATTCATATTTTTTAATATGGTATCAAGTCCCTGAGCTGACTTAGAGTTCTGAGGGGCATCATCCACATCGAGCGTTTCAAACTCTTCCGGAGCATCCGGAACCTCAAGAGTCTCTTTTTCGGCTTTTTTGATAGCATCAACAGCCTCGCCGAGATTGATTGTTTCTGCACTGAGGATCTGCATTTTTTGCTCTTCAGAGTATTTTTCTTTCTGATGCATAGCTTCACGGTCCACAGCTTTCACATCAGGAAGTACCGTTGTTTTGTCTGAAACTGAAGGCGCGGACGGCTCAGTAAATGTCGGAGTTGGCTCCGGTTCCGGCTCGTTGGCTGCAACAGGCTCTTCCTCGGGAACTGTATGAGTAAATGAAGCCATCACGTCTTCTTCAGGGTCTTCCTGTTTGGCAGGTGCCGGAATCTCAGGTGATACAACAGGCTCTGACACTGATTCCTGTACAGGAGCCGGTGTTGCCTGCTTTGAAATCTCGGGCTCTGCTGCCGGTTGAAGGTTTAATGACGGCGGCGGAGTCACAGGATTTACCGGAGCACTCTGCGCTGTAGATATATCAGGTATAGGTCGAGTATCAGAAGCAGGCTCTGACTTGATCTCATTTACACCGGGCATATCCTCAGCTTTAAGCGGGGGAGCTGTCTCGGCGTCAACATCGTGACCTTCTATATCAGGTGTGTCCACCTCAAATGACGAGCTGGTAACAAGCCTCAGCTGTTCTGAAGCCGCTGACTGAAGCTGCTGCTTGTACTGATTGAACTGCTGAACAAGGTTGATGCACTTATTTCTGATGCGATCGTACTCATCCTCTGCTTCCGTAACAATCTTGGTCGCCTTGTTTCTGGCTTCTTTTTCGATAGACTCCGCCTTCAATACAGCAGCGTCCTTTGTTTCTTTTGAAGTTTTTTCTGCAAGAAGAAGTGCTTTTTGCATGGTTGACTCTATGGATCTGTAGTACTGGATCCCCTCTGTAAGAGTCTTTATCTGCTTTTTCAACTCCTCATTCTCATTGAAAAGCTCTTTATAATTTGCATATACAAGTTCAAGGTACTCATCCACATCCAGTTTGTGGTATTTGCGTCCCTTGGCGTACATTTTTTTGTTCTCTAATTCAACAGGCGAGAGCATTGGAAGTCTACCTCCTAGAATTCTTTTTCAATTGTCGGCATCATAGACACCGTATTCTGCTGGATTGATATAGCATCACTGCTGATATCGATGTTTTCCGGTGAAAAAATGAAAATATACTTGGAAATCTGATTGTATTTGCCGTTGATAGCGTAGATACAACCGGAAATGAAATCCATGATACGCTGAGCATCATCCGGGTCAAATCCTTCAAGGTTTACAACAACAGGACGACCTGAAAGAAGCTTATTGCAGATTTCCTGTGAATCTTCAAATGAATTCGGAGAAATAATGTTTACTTGCATAGCAGGTTTCATAGGCACCACCTTTGACTTTGGATTTAAAAAGCTTGGTCTTTTTGATGTTTCTTCTTCGTCGGGTTCATCGTTTCTTGATTGAGGAGTTGGACGCTTACGAGGCTCCCTTCGAGGTTCGCTCACATTTTCGTTTTCGAATTCTTCGTCTTCGTATTCGTCATCGTACTCATCATCGCCCTCAAGACGAAAAAAATTGATCAATGAATTAAAAGCCATTGTTTTACTTCCTTTCTCTTAGGTATAGATTCTGCTTCCGAAGATGCCGGTACCTACTCTTACATATGTGGCGCCCTCCTCTATGGCTACCTCATAGTCTCCGGTCATCCCCATGGACAATTCATCCATGTATATATTATCAATGTTTTTACTGTTAATGTCAACCATTTTTTTGCGTAAATCACAAAAAATTGTGCGATTCTGCTCAGGATCATCTACATATGGTGCTATTGTCATAAGTCCATGAACCTTAATAGAGGAATATTGGGATATTTTTCGTAAGAATTCTTCAACTTCGTCAAGAGCGATACCGAATTTCGAATCCTCTCCTGCCACATTTACCTCAACAAGGATGTCTGCAATAAGTCCCGCATTTGAGAATTGCTTGTCTATCTCCTCGGCAAGTCGTATGGAATCAACGCTGTGGATCCTTTTTACACGACCGGGGAGCATTTTTACTTTGTTTCGCTGAAGATGTCCTATCATGTGCCATTCAAGGCCCTTGTCAAGCTCGTCATACTTTGACACAAGCTCTTGGACTTTGTTTTCGCCAAAAACACTGATCCCGCAGTCGATAGCTTCTTTGATCATCTCAACAGGCTTTGTCTTGCTGACAGCGATCAGCGTCACTTCGCTCCTGTCTCTGCCGGCTCTGTCGCAGGCTGCTTGGATCTTTGCCTCAACGTTCTTTAGGTTCTCAGTTACCATTTTTCTTCACCTCGGATTCTATAGAATTATTAATCATCAATCGATGAAATCATCGTCATTTAGCTCTTTTGGATCTACAACTATGTGGTCAAATACATTCAGGCCGTCTCTGGTCGAGTCGGAAATAATGCTGTATTCTTTGTTGTGATACATAACATCAACAGGCTTAAATCGGCAAAAGCCCTCGTTTACATTGTAGACACCGGCAATAGGCTTGGTTTTGCTCAACCTGAAGGTGCTTCCGCCGCCGCTTAGCAGGATATCTCCGGATTTAAGTGAAGGATCCCTGATATAATAAAAATCATCATCACTGTAGTAGGAAGTAAGCTCAACGTTTTCAACAGAGCTTGATCCTGATTCATCTATGACCTGCTTGATAACGGACATTTTTCCGTCAGTAGAAACGCAAAAGTCCTTGGGCACCTCAAAGTAATCCTTTGAAAAAATAGACGAATTGGGGATTTTTAAGCCCTTTGCCGATCTGAGTGCAAACTCTATACGCAAAAATCTGTCGTTTATATATCTTTCCATAAACCTGGATGTGGAAAGCTTCACAAAGTGGTTTCCGCCCTGCATATAGTGCTTTATCGAAGCGTTAAAGGATGTTCCGTCCTTGTCTATGGTGACTCTGACACTGTCTAAATCCTTTAAACTCTCATAATAACTGTCGTTTAGCATAGCGATCAAAGACCAATCGTTTGAGGTCACAAGCTTATACGCCGGATCGTCAGTCATTATTTTTCCTTCGGGAGCCACCTGCCTTCGCTCAGCAGTACCTGATTTATCAAGGATATCTTTGGTAACGGCTTTTTCGCCGAGGGTTTCATAACCGTCGGTATAATACGAAATCACACCACTTCGTGGGGCCTTGTATTTTTTGTATTGTATGGAATTTCCACTGCTTTTGAGCATTTTTTTCATGTCCTTGTAGAGGTTTCCTCTGTTTTGCTCAAGAAGGAGGTTGTTCATCCTGAAATGAAAATCAGAAACCTGATAGTGGGATGAATACGTGTATGTGTTGTAGAAAGTCTCGATCTGCTCACGGATCGTAGATACCTGTGATGTGCCGTCCGAATCAGCCTTGAGATTTCCCAGCATCCCACGAAGTGAGTCATCGTAGTCGAGAGTGTAGACGATATCGCCCTGTCCTACCCTGTAGCCTTCGGGAACAAAGTAGTTTACAAAGCCTTCGTCATCTGACCTTACAATTTGCTCTTTTCTGTAAACATAGGCATACAAAGGAGAATCATCAGAAATCTCTGAGGCATTTACTTCATATATGGAAATATGCTTTTTTGTGAAGAAATTCCAGGCAAGTATGATCAGATACAAAAAGATAATAAGGGTCAAAAAGAACGCTATCCCGGGCTGGTACCCGCGACGCAGGTTGACGACATTATGATCGTTTACATTCTTACGAGATCTCGCCAATCCAAATCACCTCGTTCCAATGATCTAACCAAAAGCTCAGCTGTTGCAACATTTGTTGCCAAAGGTATGTTGTGTACATCGCATAGCATAAAAATGTCGTGAACATTGGGCTCGTGAGACTTTGGTGTCTCAGGATCTCGCAGAAAAATAACCAGATCGATCTCGTTATTTTCAATCTGAGCACCAAGCTGTTTTGCACCACCCAAATGTCCGGCAAGGTATTTTTTGATATTGAGATTTGTCACCTCTTCTATCAGTCTTCCTGTAGTACCGGTAGCAAATATTTTGTGCTTACACAGTATTCCCTGATATGCGATACAAAAGTTTTGCATCAATATCTTTTTTGAATCATGTGCCACTAACCCTATATTCATATTTTTCCATCCCTTCGATAGTCATATATCCACAAGCTGTATCATCGTCTGATTGGCTGAATGCCGATGTTTAGCAGTATCCCAATCGAAATCATGTTGCTCCAGATCGAGGTCAGTCCATTGCTGAGGAAAGGAAGCGGAAGTCCCGTGTTTGGCAGGATTGCCGTATTAACCCCGATGTTGAAAAATATCTGGAAGCAGTACATAGCTCCGATTCCTATAGCGATCATCATTCCGAGATAATCCCTTGATCGTTTGGCGGTTATCAGACATTTAAATATCAATATTGAAAGAAGTGCAAGTATGATAAGGCAGCCGATAAATCCAAACTCTTCGCCTATCGGTGTCCATACAAAGTCACTGTCTTTGACACTTACATGCGCATAGTTTCGGGTCGTTTCTCCGGAGTCAATGATCATTTTTCCATACAGTTTTCCGGATGCGATAGAAAGCACTGAGTTGTTCTGCTGAAACATGGTTCCCAGTGCAGCCTCTTCCGGATGAAGGAATCCGAGGATTCGGTCAACCTGGTATTCGTTCAGAAGCTTTTGGCCGGGCTGAAGTATGTACCAAAACAGCGCAAGGATCGACGGAACTACTATGGCAGCAACCGGACCGAGTATTTTTTTGCCGACGCCGGAGCTTATAAGCATGATAACCAAAACCATGATTATAACAATGCTTGAAGACAGATCGGACTGCACAAGTATAAATCCTGTCGGAATAAAAGTTAACAGGCAGGCCTCAAAAAATGTTTTCCAGCTGTTTATTTTTCTGTCATCTCTTTGCACGCATCTGTTGAAAAATGTCGCGAGCGTCAGGATGAGTATGATCTTGACAAGCTCGGACGGCTGAAAATATATAACCTTCAGATCCAACCATCTGTATGAATTTGTACTCAGATCATCTCCTATCGGGGAGAACCTGGTTGCAGCGACCATCAAAGTTCCAAGGATATACAATATAGGTATATATCTGCAGATAGTGTGATAATCGATGAGAGATACAACACCCATGATTATAAACCCAAAAACGAGTCCAATTATCTGTTTATTTATGGAAAAATTGTTTGCAACACGAGTAAGTATAAATGTACTTATACAGAGGAGCATAACAACAACACTAATCAGAAAAAAGTCGTATTTTTTCCAATTATATCTTTTGAGAGATATGATCTTAAAAATCTTCCAATCAGGCATTGTGATCCTCCATTCACACTATCCTCTGTTGTATAGTATCAGTCTGTGATGACATCCGTACCAAGAGCCGGGGTTTTTACCTTCGCTTTCAACAGCTTTTCACGAGAGCTCTTGTCAAAATAATATCTGTATATCTTGCTTGCAAGCTCAGCTGCGTTTGATGATGTAAATCCGTTTGGTATCTGGACAGTCACTGAGATCTCAGGGCTCGAAAACGGCGCAAAGCTTACAAATAAAGCGTGGTTAGGCTCGTTTGCATTGACCTGTGCGGTACCGGTTTTTCCGGCAACCTCGACCGGAACATTTTTGAACAATGGAGTGATACTACCCTCTGAGACCACCTTGTTCATTCCGGTACGTATTGAGTTCAATGTGCTGGGACTTAGCTCAAGCTTGTCTTTTACATTTGCTTTGTTTTTCTTTATCTTGTCTGTGGTTGAATCCTTTGTTTTGTCAACGAGTGTTATATCGTAGCAGGTTCCGCCGCTTGCAAGTGTTGTAACATACCTTGAAAGCTGCGACGGCGTATATGAGTGAGTACCCTGTCCTATTGCGGATCTGACAATATCAAAGTCCGAAAATACGGGATCTGCCTCGGCAAGCTCAACGCCGGATTTTGAAGTGAGTCCGTACATGTCAGCGTATTTTTCCAATATTGCAAGACCTTTTTCGTTGTCGACTGCGTTTTCTTTTCCATTGCCGAGCCTATAGCCCATCTCATAAAAGAAGTAGTTACAGGAGTGCTGGATGGCCTGGGTAACATTGATCTTTCCATGTCCTACGCTACTCCAGCACTTGGGCCAGGGCTTATTGATCTTGTCAAATGTAACCTTGTCTTTGATAACTGTGTTTTGGTCTACAACTCCTTCTTCAAGAGCGGTTGTAGCAGTAACCATTTTGAAAGTCGATCCCGGCGCTGTTTTTTGCTGAGTCGCACGGTTCAAAAGCGGTGATGCGGAGCTTGTGCTTATCTTTGAATAATAATCCGCATCTACGGAGTTTGCAAACTTATTATTGTCATAGCTTGGATAAGAAACCATAGACAAAACCTTGCCTGTTTTTACATCATTTATAACAACAGAGCAGGCACAGGGGGTAAGCCCGAGTTCTCCTACCGATATCTCCATTGTTGATATTTTTTCTCTTATAAATTTATATGGTGAGATCGATCCTGTTTCAAGGGCAGAGTATTTTTTCTTGTCTTTTTTCAAAACACTTTGATCATATAATAACAGGCAGACCTCGTCACCTTGGAGAAGTCCTTGGTCGATCATAACCGAATATATACACTTATCAAAGTTAACATCATCGGCAAGCTCGTCAATTATATATGTCCTGATCTTTTCGAACACTTCCTCGGAACTGTAGTAATTTGCATCAATATCGAGGTTTTCAAGGTTTACCCAGTTGTTTTTTGCGGCGTAAACCAAAAATTCACTGAGCGAGGTGTTGCCTTTTGAGAACTTCTGATACATTGAATCAGATGTGTCCATTGTTTTTCGGTCAAGTATGCCATGCTCAATAAGCATTTTGTAAACGTACTCAAGATAAGTTCTTGTAGACTTTGAATGAGTCTTGTTCTTTTTTGTATTATAATAAGTCACATTTTTGCGGATGCGATTGATGACTTTTTTCTTTATATCCGAGAATCTTGAATATATCCTTTTCTCGAGTTTGGTTGCATCGTCATCAGAAAAATGGGATATATCTATAATGTTATTTTGTATGATCGCATTGTAAACATCATATATGGACACAAGGATACCGGAGGCTTTTTTGCCTTTGGTTCCGTGACTGTGGCTGTCTACAAGCTTTGACAAAAGTATACCGGCTATGTTTTTCGCGGCAAGCGTATAGGTCGCTTTTTGAAGCTGCGAATCGATAGAAAGGTATATGTCGTTTCCGCTTACCGGTGATTTTGTTTTTTCTTCATTAACTATTCTCGAGCTCGAATCAAGAACAAGTGTCTCTGAACCTTTTTCTCCTTTTAATATATCCTCGTATTCTTTTTCGATACCGGTTTTTCCGATCTGATCGGATGCGGAGTATTCATTTTTTTTGTCGGTATACTGGTACTGCTCAAGTGTTTCGGATGATATGAGTCCGGTATATCCGATGATATGTGAAAAGTATTCACTGTCATAGTAAACTCGTTTGAGCTCAGTAGATATCTCGACTCCGGGCAGATCAGCGCTGCTCTCTTTGACTGCAGCTACGGTTCTTTCATTTACATTTGAGCTCACAGTGATAGGCTCATACTTTGAATAAGTCTTCATAAGTATAGCGTAGCGAACAGTCATTATCTGTATAGCTTCTTCATCTGTATAGTTGGGCTCAAGCTTGGCATTTGTTTCGGGATCTTTTTTCTCCGGGCTGAAAAACCTTGTAGTATTGGGCTTGTCGGTGGTCCTTAAATACTGAAAAACCTGCTCGGCTGTCATGTTTTGCTGCTCTTCATCAAGCTCATCAACGCTTTTTTTGAAAAATATATCGCGTTTAAATCTGAGCTCTTCAGGCTTTTCTACTCTAAATACTTTCTTGCCTTTTTTGTTTATCCTTATTGGAAATTCAAGCTCTATTTTGTCACCGTTTTTCTTGATAAGCTTGACAAGCTTGAGTATCATTTTGTTTTTTTCTATGTTGTCCTCAAGCTCACCGGTGTCCTCAATTGTGACAGCGTAGCTTTGTTCGTTGCCGGCCAAAAGCTTGCCGTTGCAATCAAATATCTGTCCTCTCGCGCTTTTGATCGCGCGCACTCTTGTGTTTTGGATGGAGGCTTTTTTGTCGTAGCTTTCACCCTGAATTATCTGAAGGTAAAACATCCTGACAATGATGATACCAAAAAGAAGGACATAGGTAGTGACCAAAGCAAAAAGCCTTGAGCTCAGGGCTTTTCGTATAGAATGCCATATACTAGAAAGCATTTGTGTCCTCCTTTCTTCGCCTGCGTGATAGTGCAGTTTCGTCTATAAAGTTGATCAAATAGAACAATAATATACCTATAAGTATGGTGTAGATCATTTCGGGAAGAATGATTTTCACAAAGAAAAATCCAATGTTCAAACGGCCTCTGAGCAAAAACTCAGTTGTATAATAATACAGCCCGTATACAAAATCGCCTATGGAAATAAGAATTACGGGAAGAAGAATTCCGTCCGTAAAAAATACTTTTTTGATATACCCGATAAAAAAACCGATAGTCATAAAAATAAAAGCATACAATCCAATGACGCTTCCATACATCATATCAAGCAGCATCCCGCAAACAAGTCCGATCCACATTCCATGAGTTCTTCCACGCAAATAACCATAGCTGATGGTGACTACAAGGAGCAGATTTGGGACAACATTAGCAAGCTTCAAAACCTGAAATACAGTTGTTTGAAGCAAAAATGCCACCAATATAACCAATATAGATATAATTGCTTTTTTAATCATATTTTGACATGTCCTTAACTTCAGAGGAGTCTTTGAGCTGGGTTATAACAAGCACAGTTTCAAGCTGATCAAATGAAACCACCGGAGTTAAGTGTGCTGTTTTTGTCATTGTTGCCTCATCCTCTTTTATATCCGAAATATAACCTACAGATATTCCCTGCAGGTATTTGTCGCTTACATGAGATGTCACAACCTCGTCTCCGTCTTTTATCTTGGCGGAGTTACTGATCATTTCAACATCGATATATCCGTTAAAAATGCTCTCCATGTTGCCTTTAACCATACAGGTTTCACCTGATTTTTCGAACATGGCAGATACATTGCTCTTGTCGTCTATAATAGCTCTTACCTTTGCGTAATGCTCTCCCGCTTCGCTTATGATCCCTACAAGACCGTTACCGGAGATCACATTCATATCAACATCAACTCCGTCGGCAGTTCCTTTGTCAATAGTAAACACATGGAACCAGTTATTGCCGTCTCGGCTCACAACAGTGGCAGCAACCTTTGGATACTCGGGGTACTTTCGGTCAAGTTTAAAAAGCTCTCTGTAGTTTTCAAGATTTGAATTTTCCCCGGCAAGGATTTTGTTGTCGTAGGACAATTCATCAATCTTTTTTTTGAGAGCCTCGTTTTCAGCTATCAGGTCACCTTTTGAGGTGAAGTATTCCATCTTGTCAGACAGATAGCTGCCTATGGTATTTATTCCTTTTTGCATAGGTGTGACGATGTTGCCGATACCTGTTTTCACTGACGAAAAACTGTCAGAGAACTTAAAAGAAAGTACAACAAGAATAAAGCAGATCAATGCCAATGCAATATAAACATATTTAGGATGTATTCTGAATTTTCTATTACGTCTACGCATATCCGCCTCCTACGGATTTATTGAGTAAGTCTTGTGAGTTTTGGGTTTTCTATCACTGCGCCAAGCCCCATGACAACAGAGTCCTCGGGCTCATTACAAAGGTTGACCTTGAGTCCTAATTGCTGATAGAAAAATTGTCCGAGATCTTTTATTTTACTTGATCCTCCGGTCAGGTACAGACCGTTTTTATATATGTCAGATGAAATCTCGGCAGGTGTTCTCTCGAGAAGTATTTTTATCTGATCTACGATGTTTTGGAAAAGGTCGATAAGTGATGCGTAAATCTCCTTTTCGGTGATGTTTATCTCGCTTGGAAGTCCTGTCACAAGGTTTCTTCCACAAACATCCATTGATTCATTGTTTTCAAAAGCTGATGCTATCCCGGTTTTTAATTCCTCGGCAGTACGCTCTCCGACTACAAAGTTTCTGTCTCTTTTGATCTTGGCAATGATAGATTCGTTGAATCTGTTTCCGCCTACAGGGATCAGCTTACTCTGTACGATACCGCCCAGAGAAAGAATTGAAACCTCGGTAGTATTTGCTCCGATATCCACTACGAGTGTACCTGTGGTGCCGGTGATAT
This sequence comes from uncultured Lachnospiraceae bacterium, assembly GCA_947166015.1. Taxonomy (GTDB): domain Bacteria; phylum Bacillota; class Clostridia; order Lachnospirales; family Lachnospiraceae; genus Eubacterium_F. The sequence goes on along the minus strand of CAMVCQ010000015.1, from coordinate 19,172 downwards.
CCAGGTCCATTCCAAGTGCATCCGCGATAGGTTTTTCAACTATGTGGATTTTTTTCGGTTTAAGATTTGTGTTTGATATAAGGTCAAAATAAGCTCTTTTTTCAACCTCTGTTATATCTGTCGGAACTGCAATATAGAATTCCGCACCCTTAAACCTTTTTTTGCCGTCAAGCTCTGCAAAGAAATAATCGATCAAAGACTGCATATTGCCGATGTCAGCAATAACACCGTTTTTTACAGGGTATGAAACAACGATGTTTGCAGGCGCTTTTTCATACATTTCATAAGCCTCATTACCAACGGCAAAGGTATGAGTTTTGTTGTATACCGCAATGATATTTTTTTGATGAAGGATTATCCCTTCTTCGTTTTTGTAGATTTTTATCGAGCTTGTTCCGAAGTCGATTCCTATCGCTTTTGATGACATGTCATTTTTCCTTTCGATATTATTTGATAAGTCCTGAGCTTGCGAAACTGACATAAGTGTTATCGCCTATGATGATGTGGTCGACAAGCGGAATGTCGACTATGTCGCAAGCTGTGTGAAGTTTATTTGTTGTGATGATATCTGCGTGACTTGGTGTGGGGTCACCGCTTGGATGATTGTGAAGTACTACGATCCGAACAGCGTCGCACTTGAGCGCACTTCTGATGATCTCCCGCGTAAACACCAATGATTCTTTGACCGAGCCTTTGAACAAGACCTCGTATTTGATGAGCATTGATTTTGAGTCGAGATATGCTGCATAAAAATGTTCCGCCTCAAGGCTTCGCATTTCATCCATGAAAAATGCCGCAATATCATCAGGTGAATTCAATATCTTTGACGGCATTCTCGATAGTCTTGACATTCGCTTGGAAAGCTCGGCGATACACATCAGCTCGATGGCTTTGACGCTTCCGATACCGGCGATCTTGCAAAGCTCTTCGCGGGTCAAATGATACAGCCCGAGAAGTCCCGGGTACTGATCGGACATATCAAGTATATCATATGCCAACATCAGGCTTGTTCGATTTTTTGTGCCGGATCTGATGATCACAGCCAAAAGCTCTGCATCCGAAAGCGCACCAACACCGTAATTCAAAGCTTTTTCATAGGGCTGCTCGCAGGATGGCAGGTCTTTTATAGTCATTCTTTCTTTCATTTTTTATTTGTCCGAAAGAATAGAAAGCATCATTTTGCAAATACCATAAACTATATTATAACACAGATACACAATTATTATCAACCATATTTTGTAATGATTTCAGGATTCCCAGTTTTCCCTGTGTAAAATTAAGTCCTCCCTGGAAATATACGGAATAAGGCTCTTGTATAGGGGCATCTGCGGTTAATTCTATAGAAGCCCCCTGGACAAATGTGCCGGCGGCCATTATTACATCACTGTGATAACCGGGCATCGGGTAAGGCTCCGGGCTCACATGTGCGTCGACCGGCGAGGCGCTCTGAATCCCTTTGCAGAAGCTTATTACGCTTTCTTTGTTGCCAAGCCGTATAGCCTGTATTATATCATGGCGTGGTTCATCAGGCCCGGGACTTGTCTCGTATCCAAGCCTTGAAAATAGCTTTGCAGCAAAAATTGCACACTTTGTTGCGGAAGCTACGACTGACGGGGCCATATACAATCCCTGATATAGTGAAGGATTTATGCTTAGTGACGCTCCAACCTCAGCGCCAAGCCCCGGTGTTGTGAGTCTGTAAGCCGCTTTCTCGACAAGGTCGGCATTTCCGACAATATACCCGCCCATTGGTGCCAGACCACCTCCCGGGTTTTTGATCAATGATCCTACGACCATGTCAGCGCCTACATCACCGGGCTCGAGCTCATCGACAAACTCTCCGTAGCAGTTATCGACCATACAGATTACATCGCTTTTGATTGATTTAATGAATTTTATCAATTCTCCTATCTGCTCGACTGACAGAGTTTTTCGCATACTGTAGCCTTTTGATCTTTGTATGGTGGCCATTTTTGTTTTTTCGTTTATGGCAGCCCTGATACCGTCAAAATCAAAGCTTGAATCCGGTTTTAAGTCGACCTCCCTGTAGGTTATGCCGTATTCTGCAAGAGAGCCCATCCCCTCTCCGCGACCGTTTATTCCGATTACGTTTTCCAGCGTGTCATACGGTCTGCCGACAGGTGATAACAGCTCGTCTCCGGGTCTTAATTGTGACGACAATGCTACGCCTAAGGCGTGAGTTCCACAGGTGATCTGAGATCTGACAAGCCCTTTTTCGCAGCCAAATACATCTGCGTAGACCTGCTCAAGTGTGTCTCTGCCAATATCATTGTATCCGTAGCCTGTTGTGCCGTTTAAGTGGGCTTCGCTGACCTGGTTTTTGTGAAAGGCGTTGAGTACGCGCAAAAATGACCTCTCGGCCTGCTCGTCGATGGCATCGAAACGTTCTTTTAAGTCGATTAGAACTTCTTCGCCTAAACAGACTACTTGCTCGCTGATACCGAATGATTTGAGATTGATGCTTTCCATTGATTCTCCTTGAAAAAGTGTGTTTTGTTTTATGTGAATATATAATATTGTATAAAATTCAATTTTATTAATAGATATAGTATAATTGATTAATTATTCGATTTTAGTTGATATTAATACTTTATAACTTGTCGTAAGCAAAATCTAATAAATAATTAATCTGAGACTTGTCATAATACGTGACCTCTCGTTCGCGTTTAAACCAGGTCAGTTGGCGTTTGGCGAAATGCCTTGTGTCACGCTTGAGGATAGTTACTGCTTCGTCAAGTGAGCATTCACCCTCGAGATAAGCAGCTATCTCCTTGTATCCAAGACCTTGCATTGAGGTGTTGTCACGGCTGACTCCGGAAGCCATAAGTGTTTTGACTTCGTCTACAAGCCCTGCCTCCATCATTATATCAACTCGTTTATCAATCCTCTCATACAGGACTTCCCTCGGCATCGTCAAGACCGCATAGTGAAAATCATAGGGGCTTGGTTTTTCGCGCTGCTCTTTGTTGTGGATGGATATTTTTTCGCCGGTAGTATGATAATACTCCAATGCGCGTATCACTCTTTTTGTATTGTTTTTGTGAATGATCTCGCAGGACTCGGGATCAACTTCTTTAAGCATTTCAAATAAATGATCGTTGCCATTTTTGCTTGCTATCTCAGCAAGCTCTTTTCTGTATTCCTCATCAGGTGGTTGGCTGTTGAAATCTATATCATACAGTACTGCCTGTATATAGAACCCGGTGCCGCCGACAAGTATAGGCAGTTTGCCGCGCTTATGTATGTCGGTGATGACTTTTTTCGCATCCGAAGCGTATGTAGCCACATCATAATCAGTCGTAGGATCGACTATATCAAACAAATGATGTGGTATGCCTTCTCGTTCGTTTTCGGGAAGCTTTGCTGTTCCGATGTCCATGCCTTTGTATACCTGCATGGAATCGGCGTTTATGATCTCGCCGTCCAGCTTTTTTGCAAGTGTAAGCGAGGTTTCTGTTTTCCCGACGGCAGTAGGACCGGATATGATCAGTAGTTTGTTGTTCACGATTAGTTCCTTCTAAATATCATTATTTATCTGAGTTTGACATAGCGAGCGCCACTAAACAATCCGCTTAAACCGCTTTTCGAGGTCGTATTTGCTAAACGATATCGTCGTTGGCCGCCCGTGAGGACAATGATACGGTTCATCAAGCTCAAGCATCCTTGATATCAATTCTTCAACCTCGGGATATGACAAAAGGTTGTTGCCCTTAACAGCGGCCTTGCAAGCCATCGTCGCAAGATGATCGAGAACCATCTCGGGCTTTTTGCCACGCTGTTCCGAGATATAAGTATCAAGTATGTCAAGGAACAGTTCTTTTGGAGGCACATTTAGAAAATCAGCCGGAATAGCTTTGATGATATATTCTCGCTCTCCAAAAGACTCAAGTGAAAAACCAAGCTGTTCAAATATCTCTTTGTTTTCTTCAAAGACACTCTGCTCTCTGCCGGAAAGCGAAACAACAATAGGCGCCAATATCTCCTGACTCATTCCGACTTTGTTTTTCATTTTGTTTACGAATTGCTCGTACAATACCTTTTCGTGAGCGGCGTGCTGGTCTATGATAAGCAGTTCATTTTTGTACTCAATCATCCAATAAGTCTCAAATATCTGACCTATGATCCTGAACTGCTTTTTGTCTTCTGTTTTCAATACATTTGTATTTGTGAATTCTTCATTTTCTCTGCGGCTTTTTTCATCAGGAAAAATGTCCCGGACGGGAACCGGTTCTATTTGCATCCTGTTTTGTTCAAAAGGCTGAACGGAGGATACCTTTAACGGCTCTTTGATTCGGCTTGATCCATGGTTGCTATCCTGTAATTGACCGCTTATATAATCATTATTATTTGACTCGGTTGTACTATTAGCATATGAATTATAATCACCATTATTCAACCCGGTTGCATTATTAGCATATGAATTATAATCACCACTATTTAAACCGGTTGTATTATTTATATTATCTGCTTCAGCTCTACTATCTGTTTGTTTTATAGTATCATTAATAACACTATTGCCGCTGTCCGATATTCTCGGAGCCTGGCGTGGTGACATCGGTGTGCTTACTGTATCAAGCGTTTCAGAGGGTATCAGAGTGATGTTATTCAGTGCATTTTTGATAGTATCGTATATAAGTTCATATACCTTTTTTTCATTTGAAAAACGCACCTCGAGTTTGGTCGGATGGACATTTACATCGATGCTTTCGGGATTGATATCAAGCATGATGGCTGTAAACGGAAATCTGTGGTTCATCAAAAAATCCCTGTAGCCGTCGAGTATTGCGGCAGAGACAACCTTGCTTTTTATATATCTGGAGTTTACATAATAATTCATATAGCTTTTGTTACCGCGTGAGAACTCAGGCTTTCCTATAAAACCAAATAAACGGATGCCCTCATCCTCTGCTTCGATTGGAATTATAGACTTCGAAAGCTCCATTCCGAAGCTTTGATAGATCGATGTTTTCAGATCCCCGTCACCGGAGGTTTGAAGTTTATTTTTGCCTTCATTTATAAATTGCCATCTGATATTTGGATGTGACAGAGCAAAGTGTATCATGCACTCTTCTATCACACGGCCTTCTGTGGTTGCTGTTTTTAAAAATTCTCTCCTCGCCGGAGTATTATAAAAAAGCTCTCTGATGACAAATGTTGTTCCTTCGGGAGCTCCAATCTCTTTTGATTCGACTTTTTTTCCGCCGTTTATCACATATCTGAGTCCGTATATGCAGTCATTTGTTTTGGTTATCAATTCAACCTTGGAAACAGCACAGATACTTGACAGAGCCTCACCTCTGAATCCAAGGCTGTTTATAGAAAGCAGATCATTTTTGTTCTCAATCTTACTTGTCGCGTGTCTCATAAATGCGACATCAGCCTGGTCTGCTTCTATACCGGAGCCATTATCGGTAACGCGGATAAACTCTATTCCGCCGCCTTTGATCTCAACAGTGATCGCAGATGAGCCCGCATCTATGGAGTTTTCAACAAGCTCTTTTACTACGGACAATGGTCGCTCCACGACCTCTCCCGCCGCGATATGATCTATGGTTTCACTATCAAGTATATGAATCTTACTCATTATAACCTCTCTAAACTTCAATATTTTTGTGTCGCTATTTACCACTTACCTTCTATTTCTTTTTGCCATTTGTGTACCAGATTGATCGCATCTATCGGTGTCAGGTTCGACAGGTCTGTATCACGGATCTCGCACAAAATGTTGTCCGGCTGGGAATTGTCCTCAAGAGCATCAAAAATAGACAGCTGGCGCATACCGGAATCACTTCCGCCGCCGAAGTCAACAGCAGGGATGGAGGAAGCCGAGTCAAGGCCTGCGGGACGCAGATCGTTTAGACTATCAGCTATGACAAGTGCTCTGTTTATAACCTCATCGGGAACTCCTGCAAGCTTTGCCACCTCTATACCGTAGCTCCTATCGGCGCCGCCGGGGATTATTTTTCTGAGGAACACTATCGAATCACCGTCTTCTTTGACTGCGATACAGTAGTTTACAACTCCGTCAAGTGAATTATCAAGCTCGGTAAGCTCATGATAATGAGTTGCAAACAGAGTTTTTGCACCGATTATTGATGGATTCGCAATGTATTCTACAACAGCCCTTGCGATGCTCAGACCATCATAGGTTGAAGTGCCGCGCCCTATTTCATCAAGGATTATAAGGCTGTTTTTCGTAGCATTTTTGAGGATGTGTGAAACCTCGTTCATCTCTACCATAAATGTCGACTGACCGCTTGCGAGGTCATCGGATGCGCCGACTCTGGTAAATATCCTGTCTACGATCGACAGACTTGCTTCTTTTGCAGGCACAAAAGATCCGATCTGCGCCATCAGCTGTATAAGTGCGACCTGGCGCATATATGTCGATTTTCCAGCCATGTTGGGACCCGTGATGATCGCGATGCGGTCATTTTTGTTGTCAAGATATGTGTCATTTGGTATGAATAGGTCGTTTTCGATCATTTTTTCGATGACCGGATGTCTGCCATCGCGGATGCTTAGCGAGCCATCGTTTTTGAGAATCGGACGTACATATCCTTCACTTTCGGCAACATACGCAAACGACGCGAGCATATCAAGCTTTGCAATGACGGATGCGCTTTTTTGGATCCTTTGCATATGTGAAAAAATGTCCTCGCGGAGCTCACAAAAAAGGGCGTATTCGAGATTGTACAATCTGTCCTGTGCCCCGAGGATCGTCTCTTCGAGTTCGTTGAGTTCTTCTGTTGAATACCTTTCAGCGTTTACAAGAGTTTGTTTTCGGATCCAGTCTTTCGGGACAAGATCGATATTTGATTTTGTGACCTCCAGATAGTATCCGAAAACCTTGTTGTATTTGATCCTGAGGTTTTTGATACCCGTATTTTCTCGTTCTTTCCCCTCAAGCTCGGCAAGCCAGTCTTTTCCCTGAGTTTTCGCAAGTCGCAGCTTGTCAACCTCGGGATTGAAGCCTGTTTTTATGATATCACCATCCCTGAGTGACATGGGAGGTTCATCGCTTATACAATCAAGGATGTTGTTTGTTATATCATCAAGTGGGTCGAGCTCGTCAAAGAGCTCTTTTAACAGCTTTGAATCAAAGTCGTCGCCAAGCTGTTTGATGGCCGGAAGGATTGCAAGCGAATTGCCAAGACTTAGCATATCTCTCGGATTTATGGTTTTGTAGCTGACTTTACTGATAAGTCTTTCAAGGTCATAGATCGGCTTTAAGTACTCTCTGAGCTCTTCACGGGATACAGGCTTTTTCAAAAGGTCTTCCACTGCATCATAACGAAGCAGGATCCTGTCTTTGTCGAGTAACGGTCTCTCGACATTGTACCTGAGCATACGAGCGCCCATGGCAGTCTTGGTTTTGTCAAGCACCCAAAGAAGCGTGCCTTTTTTTTCTTTGTCACGCATAGTCTCTACAAGCTCGAGGTTTCGCCTGGTGTTGCGATCCAAAAGCATTGTGTGAGAATTATTATCAATAGTAATGTTTGAAATATGACGAAGATCAGTCATCTGAGTATCGTTCAGATATCTGATGAGACACCCCGCGGCTACAGTGCCTATTGCGAGATTGTCAAGGTTTAGATCTGATATTTTTTTGACTTTGAAATGTGACAAAAGACTTTTTTTGCATTTTTCAGGATCAAAGTATGCCGGTTCAAGCGCAGATATAACAATGTTTAATCGGTCACTTAGGCTTTTCAGGTCTATGTCAGCCAGATACAGAGCGTCGTTAGAAATGATCTCGGCGGGCATATAGCGGTTGATCTCGTCGAGTAATTCTGAACTTTTTTCGACCTCAAACACATGGAATTCACCTGTGGTGATATCAGACATAGCAAGTCCAAACATGTTGTTTGAACATACAACAGACATTATATAGTTGTTTTTGGATTCATCGAGGGTTGCGGTAAAAGAATTTGTACCGGGGGTTACTATGCGTGTAACCTCTCTTTTGACGAGACCTTTGGCCTCCTTGGGATCTTCGACCTGCTCACATATAGCTACCTTGTAGCCTTTGTCTATGAGCTTATTGATATAGCTTTCCGCAGAATGAAAGGGGACACCACACATGGGTGCCCTTTCCTCCATGCCGCAGTTTTTTCCGGTAAGGGTGAGTTCCAACTCTTTTGAAGATGTCAAAGCATCCTCAAAAAACATCTCATAGAAATCGCCCAGCCTGTAAAAAAGTATGCAGTCTTTGTATTCTTCTTTAGTTTTTAAGTATTCAGTCATCATGGGAGACATTTTTCCCATTGTTGTTACCTCCAAGTGTTACTCCCCGCCTCCATCGTCAGGCGCCTCTGTTGGCGCTTCTGTTGGTTCCTCTGTAGGCTCTTCTGTAGGTTCCTCTGTAGGCGCTTCCGTAGGTGCTTTGGTCGGCTTCGGTGTTTTTGTGACTTTCGGTGCTTTGGTCACCTCCGGTGTCGCCGTTGCTGCAGGCGATGCAGTAGGTGTGGCAGTCACTGTAGGAGCGATAGTCTCGATAGGCACAGGCTTTGTAGTTGACAGATATCTCGCGTTAATATAGCCTGTTATGTTGTTATAGGAAACCTTTGCCCATTCTTTTCCATCAAAACTTATCATATCTACTCTTGTTCCAAACGGAAGTTTGGCGATCACAAGCGCGGTAAGTGAAGGCTCGGCACGCATATTTACATCACTCGTAGTAAATGCAAACGAAGCATTTTTGAGTTCTTCGTCAATATCACTGAAGTCTTCTTCGTTAACCACTACATCACCGGACGGTACAGGAGTTTTGACCGGCTCGTTTTCCTCGACCTCAACGGAAGTACCCGTAACAGTATTGGCGTTTACATCACTCGCCGAAAATCTCCCGGTCTGTCCTTTTAACCAATAAAACGCGATCCAGATGATCGCAAACAAAACAGCAAGAGCAACTGCTATGCTGACAGTAAACATCGTTATCTCAAATTTAGGATTTTCGGATCTCAGCATCCTGCCAAAAAATCCGTATTTCTTGTCTTTTTTCATGTTATGTCTCATGTTATATCTCCAATCTGTGTTTATGCACAAAGATTATTATAACCATTTTCATCGATAATGTCAATCAGAGAACATTTGTTTGACAAATCACAAAAAATGTGGTACACTTGTTTTGGTTATTGATACAGTTGCGTCAGTATGCTTGTAAAAATAACCCGCTTGACACATAGTTTGTTTGAATTATTAATTGATCTTATTATTCTTTTTTATAATGGAGGTAGCCATGAGCAAAGGGAAAATATCCAAAAAGCAGTCTGAAATCCTTGATTTTATGAAACAGCAGATCCTTGACAGAGGATTTCCGCCCTCAGTTCGTGAGATATGCACTGCTGTCAATCTCAAATCCACTTCTTCGGTCCACGCACACCTTGAGAGCCTGGAGATGAACGGATATATCAGGCGTGACCCGTCAAAGCCGCGCGCTATAGAGATTGTTGATGATGATTTCAATATGACTCGCAGGGAAATGAGAAATATCCCGATGATAGGTCAGGTAGCTGCCGGTACACCTATTTTTGCCGAGCAAAATATATCAGGCTACTTCCCTCTTCTTTCAAGTGAACTACCTGCCGGTGACCTTTTTATGCTTGATGTAAGGGGTGACAGTATGATCGAAGCCGGCATATATGATGGCGACAAGATCATAGCTCAGCAGACTCCTGTAGCTAAAAATGGTGACATCGTCGTCGCTCTTGTCGAAGACTCTGCCACCGTCAAAACCTATTATAAGGAAAAGGACCACTACAGACTCCAGCCTGAAAACAGCTCAATGGATCCGATCATCGTTGATGAGGTCATCATACTTGGCCGTGTTGTAGGGCTTTTCAGGCTTATGTGAGATATTATCAAAAATGTGGATCACTGATATTACCCGTAGTGGGATCCTCGACAAGAGACATGATCGATAATGCTGCATACTCAACTGCCGGATAGTGGTCTATAGTGAGTTGATCTATATCATAATTCATAAGCCAACCCAAAAGCTCTGTTGCCGCCTCCTGATCAACCTGACCATCAAATGTTGCACCTCCGCCAAATTGAAGCATCATAGCGGCAATAAATGCGTTTTGATAATTTTGTGTGTAATTTACCCTGTTGTCGGTGATCTTTATCAACTCCTGTACTGCGTCATCAACATATTGGCTTCGTGTTTTACCGCCAAGAACTTTTTCTTCATTACTCTCACATTTCATAAATGTAGCGTATGCGTCCGGATCAAGTTCTTTGAGGTAGTCTTGCATCGCTTTGTACTTTATTGAATACGCTTTGCTGTAATCTACATGGATTTTCCTACCATAAGTATCCAACTTAAATTCCCTGGGGGGAATTCTGTTCACAATGTCTCTGTCAAAATAAAAATTATATATCTTGTCCATAGAATAATCACGATCAAATTTCCAAGCAAATTCGCTGACTTTATCAATATAAGCAACATTTGGAGTGGCAAAACAGTATGCAGTTGTTTCGACATTCTCGATCCTGTTGTCTTTGATAGTATCAGACCAATTCTCGGTAAAATCAGCAGCGACAAGGTTTGCAACAGCAGCACCTCTGCTATGTCCGACAAACATGAAATTCACTTTTTCATTCACATAGTGAAATCTGATATAATCAGCTATAAACTTCTTGGCTTTTTCAGCTGCTTGAGAGAAGCCTTTATGATCTTTTCCATAGTCATCACCATTCCCAACGGTAAGGTTGGAAGCCCATTCGGCGCCATAGTTCGTGCTTCTGAATATCACAATGATCATTGAGCCTTTGATAGTATTGATCTGGGCGCAGGCTACACCAATTGAATCAGTTGTAGGTGTTTTTTTATAATCATCATTAGCTTCAAAATAATTTACCTTAAGCTTATTCATAACTTTTTCAAGTTTGTTTAAATCTCCGGAACAAATTGATAAGGCAAGTGCAACCCTCATGGTTGAATCATTGAATCTCATACTATTATATTTTGACATGTTTTCTACAATTTCTTCGAATTCATCACAGATATTTAGTTTATTAAAAGAACTGTCTATAAATGGGATATAATCAGGAGTAACTGATGAAGGAGCTCCTTCCTTAGCTTTCTTTACAGTTACAGTGCAGGTATACTTTTTCTTTTTGTAGGTAGCAGTTATCTTTGATGTACCTTTACTTTTGGCAGTAACAAGGCCTTTTTTGCTGACTTTTGCAACCTTTGTTTTGGAGGATTTCCATTTGACGTTTTTTGCAACTGCGTTTTTCAGCTTCAGTTGAACGGTTTTTCCAACATATAATGTCTGCTTGGTTTTGTTTAATGATATCTTTTTTGATTTAGCCCGGGCAACTGCAGTTGACGAAAAAGCACCAAAACAAAAAGACAACATCAAGCTCATAATTACTATAGCTACAGGAAATCTTTTTTTCATATTTGCACCATCCTATCCGGGATCAAAAATGATCCGATCATTTAATTATATCAGCTACTTAGGTTTTCTCATAGTTATATACAACGACCATATTCGTTTTTATGCTTTTTTCATTATATTGTATAAATGTGTTTTTTTTGTAGCATTTTGGGATTTTATAGTTTTCATTATAAAACAAAAGCCCTGCATAAGCAAGGCTTTTGTATATGATTTAATAAGACTGATGGAATCAGTGCAATGATCATTATTCAATAAATGATCAAACGATTCCCTGAGCCTGCATTGCTGTTGCAACCTTCTCAAATCCTGCGATGTTTGCACCAACAACATAGTTTTTCTCAAATCCGTATTTCTTTGATGCTTCATCACAAGCCTTGAAGATGTTCTCCATGATTCCTTTGAGTTTAGAATCAACCTCTTCAAATGTCCAGGAAAGTCTCTCTGAGTTCTGGCTCATCTCAAGCGCTGAAGTAGCAACACCACCGGCGTTTGAAGCTTTTCCCGGAGCAAAAAGGATGTTGTTGTCCTGAAGATACTTTGTAGCCTCAAGAGTTGTAGGCATGTTTGCACCCTCTGCTACTGCGATTACGCCGTTAGCAACAAGCGCTTTTGCATCTTCGATATCAAGCTCGTTCTGAGTTGCGCAAGGAAGTGCAACATCACATTTAACAGTCCAAACTCCTTTGCCCTCATGATATTCTGAATTCGGGCGAGCTGCTTTGTACTCTGTAAGTCTTGCTCTTTTAACCTCTTTAACGTCTTTGAGGACTGCTACATCGATTCCGTCCGGATCGTAGATCCAACCTGTTGAATCAGAAACTGTAACAACCTTTGCGCCAAGCTGCTGAGCTTTCTGTGTAGCGTAGGTAGCAACGTTTCCTGCACCCGATACACATACGGTCTTGCCTTCAAGGCTCTGTCCGTTTGCTTTGAGCATAGCGTCTGTGAAGTAAAGAAGTCCGTATCCTGTTGCTTCTGTACGAGCAAGTGAACCACCGAATGTAAGTCCTTTTCCTGTAAGTACACCCTCGTATACATTTTTAAGTCTCTTGTACTGACCGTACATATATCCGATCTCACGACCGCCTACACCGATATCTCCTGCCGGTACATCAGTATCAGCTCCGATATGACGGTAAAGCTCTGTCATAAAGCTCTGGCAGAATGCCATAACTTCACGATCTGATTTGCCTTTCGGATCGAAGTCGGAACCACCTTTGCCGCCTCCGATAGGAAGACCTGTCAGTGAATTTTTAAATATCTGTTCAAAACCAAGGAATTTAATTATGCCAAGATTAACTGAAGGATGGAATCTGAGACCGCCTTTGTAAGGGCCGATCGCGCTGTTGAACTGAACGCGGTAACCGGTGTTTACCTGAACCTGACCTTTGTCATCAACCCAAGGTACACGGAATTTGATCTGACGCTCCGGATTTACAAGTCTTTCCAAAAGCGCATCCTTGCGGAAGCTTTCCTCATTTTTCTCTACGACAGGACGAAGAGATTCCAAAACCTCTTTTGCTGCCTGGTGAAACTCGGGCTCTGCCGGGTTTTTCTTGACGAGCTCGTCAAGAACTTCATCTACATAAGACATTGTAGTGCCTCCTTTACAAAAATTTTCAAAGGGTATTATACACCACAAAAAATGTATTCGTCAAGATTTTTTTTTAATTGATATCCGCATCGTCAGAGTATGCAAGATAGCTGTTTGTATACTTGTATTGACCGCTCACATCGTCTCCGAACCAGTATGGCTTGATGAAGTAGGTCACATCCTCCTCATTCTCAAACTCCACTTCAGCGAGCATCAGGCCCTCATGATCACCATGAAATATGTCCAACTCAATCGTGTACCCGTCATAAGGAACAAGGTATCTGGTTTTTTTGATCACTTTGCCGTCGGCTTTTGCCAGCAAATGCTCATAGGTTTTCTGATCGAGGTCGCACTCAACTTCATCGGAAATGTTTAGCTGCTTATCGGTTTTTATTCTGTTTTTGTATGTAAAAATGAACGCATCGTCTTTTTTTCTGATACGAAGCGTGGGTGCTTTGCAGATATAGGCCTGCTCAATCTCGTGCTTTGGAAAGCGTTCGGGATCAAAAGGAAGTTTGTCAACGAGGTATTTTTTCTCTATTTCCATTTTTTTATTTCCGATTCTATAATCAGTGTGTACCATTAATGCGTTCCATACGCTTTACTCGATCAATGAAAACGTGCTGATCGGATAAAACCTAAGCCATGCCTTACCGATGATCTTGTCTTTTTTGATAAGTCCAACCTCGCTTGAGCGGCTGTCTACACTGGCGTTTCTGTTGTCGCCCAGAACGAAATACTCATCTCCTGCCAGATAGATCGGATCAGCTGCAAGGCCCGGATCCTCTATCGGATCTCTACCGTAGGACTCAGTAAGCATGTTGCCGTTGATATATATCTTTCCATCCATTATCTGCACGGTCTCGCCGGGAAGTCCGATGATGCGCTTGATATAGCTGTTGTGCGTCGATGTCGGGAATACTATCACATCATATCTTTCCGGATCATGAAAATAATAACTCACCTGCTCGACGATCAACTCATCTCCGTCCTTGAGTGTTTCTTCCATGGATGTTCCGTCAACCTGTGTGTGATGAGCCACATATTTTGTGATCACAAATGCAAGTACCAAAGCTAACAATGCGCATATGATCAGATTTCTGAAAAATCTCAAGACGGGATGACCTTCATCGTACTCAATACTCTCTGTCTCAACGCCCAGCGAGATTTCTCCGGTTGCAAGGTTGATCTTGCCGTCCTCCTCAGGCTTGATATTGTTTATATAGTTTACAGGCGGCTTTTTGTCAGCCGGCTCATATACACCAAGCTCAGGGGCTGCAGGCTCGAGAACGAGTTCCATTTCCCATTCCTTGGGTGAATCGATCGTAGTAAACCTTGATGAGTTCGCCGGTGGTGCATCCACTCTATTGATGGGTTCAGGTTTTTCCTCGGAAGATCCGGCATTTTGTTCTGCCGGTCTTTTTTCTTCTTCGGCCTTTTCTTCAGCGGCTTTCTTTTCTTCAACAAGTTTCTGCTCAGCTAATCGTTTTTCCTCAGCGGCCTTTTGCTCAGCAAGTCTTTGTTCTTCAGCTTTCTGCTCAGCTAATCTTTTTTCCTCAGCAGCCTTTTGCTCAGCGAGTCTCTGTTCTTCTGCCTTCTGCTCAGCTAATCTTTTTTCCTCAGCAGCCTTTTGTTCAGCGAGTTTCTGTTCTTCTGCCTTCTGCTCGGCTAATCGTTTTTCCTCAGCAGCCATTTGTTCAGCGAGTTTCTGTTCCTCAGCTTTCTGTTCAGCTAAACGTTTTTCTTCAGCTGCTTTTTGCTCAGCATTATTTTGTTCTGCTTCTTTTTTGGCAAGCTGCTGCTGGACGTAATTTGTATTGTTTAGCGGAGCTGCTGTCTGTTGTTCTGCAGCTTTATACGTTGTATTATTTGTATTTTGGGATGCGGTTTCCTGTTTTTTCGACGAACTGTCAATTGCAGCCGAAGCCGGAGACTGTGACACTGAAGTCGTTGTTGAAGAAGTTCCTTCAAACATTTCTTTCAGAGATTCGGGCATCACAATAGGACCCTGGTTTTCAAATGAAGAAGTATCGATACCCTGGCTTTTTAGTATAGCATCTATATCAGAAAAGAGCTTATCAGGATTAAAACCTTCACTCATTGTGAACTCTCCTTAAAATCAGTTGCTTATCTCCTCAAACTTCGATTGCAAGTCAGATAGATCATTAACTGCAAGTCTCCAAACTTATATTTCCAAGTCTTGAATTTCTAAAATCATCCAAAAGCAAAAATGCCGCCCTGTCAAGATCAAGCTCTCCGCCTGATTTTATACAGCCTCTGGCGTTAGCCAATTGCTCAAGGATTTTTACACTGTCAGGATCCGGATCGAAACCATAATTATCCTGTATTAATCCCTGATATTTATCCTGAAGGAATTCTATCAGATCAAGTGCAAGATCGGTATATACGATCAATTCGTCCTTGATCGAACCTGTAAGCGCAAGGTTCAATCCGACCTTTTGATCCTCAAATTTCGGCCAAAGGATACCGGGAGTATCCAAAAGCTCTATATTTGCTCCGGAGCCCGATGAAAGTCTGATCCACTGTTTTCCTTTTGTGACACCGGGTTTGTTGCCTGTTTTTGCGCTTGCTCTACCCGCAAAGCTGTTTATGAAAGTAGACTTTCCTACATTTGGGATTCCGACTATCATTGCTCTGACGGGGCGATTTTTGATACCTCTTTTTAGGTCTCTTTCTTTTTTTTCGGCACCGGCCTTGTCCATAAGTGCCTTGACTTTTTTGATATCACTTTTGTTCTTTGAATTTATGGATACAGCGTATATACCTTCTTTTTCAAAATGTTCGATCCATTTTTTTGTCTGAGTATCGTTTGCCATATCTGATTTGTTCAGGACAAGGACTCGCTGCTTGCCGTTAGCCAATGATTTGATCTCGGGATTTGCACTGCTTAGCGGTATCCTTGCATCTCTGATCTCTATAATGATGTCGATAAGCTTGATATCCTCTCGCATCGACCTGATCGCTTTGGTCATATGACCGGGAAACCATTGAAAATGCATATTTCACCTATTCTTTTTTCTCGGGTTCATCCGGGCCTGAAACAATTGACAATGGATTTAGAGCTATCATCACAGGACCGATTATGTTTTCTTTTTTTACCTTTGTAAAGCTGCTACTCCTTGAGTCATCAAGGTCAGTTCGTTTGTCGCTCAACACAAAAAACTCATCCTCATCAAGCTGTATCTCTGATTCAGCCTGGCCTGCGGAAACCTTTTTGTCAAATGCGTAGTTCTCTGTTATTTCTTCACCATTTATATAAATCTTCCCCATGTCCATGCGGACTTTTTCGCCGGGAAGTCCGACAACTCGTCTGATAATAATGTTTGAATCGCTTATATCATCTGAGGTAACGACATTTTTCTCGGGATAAAACGCTATGACAGTACCCCTCCCGGGTGATGTGAAATTGTATACAAATGTCGAAACTATAACCTCTTCACCGTTGTATAACGTGTTGTCCATTGCAGATCCGATAACAACGATTTTTTTCAGTGTAAAATTGACAATGATCCATGCAAAGCCGATAACAATGATTATTTCAACAAGATATCGGAGAATTTCTGTTATTATCTTTTTTCTGTGTTCTTTTTTTGCTTCTTCCTCAAAACGAAGATTCATTCCGACCTCCGAATATTTTTAATAATATGAAAATGGTCAACAAATCCGTTTACTCAAATTCGTTGACCGATATTTTCATATTGTACTGGTTATAATCATCTAACAAGCTCTTTTACTTTTGCAGCTTTTCCTGTACGCTCACGCAGATAGTTGAGCTTTGCACGACGAACCTTTCCTCGTCTTACAACTTCGATCTTCTCAACGATAGGTGAATGAAGCGGCCAGGTTTTCTCAACGCCAACACCGTTTGAGAATTTTCTGACTGTGACTGTCTCGCGGCTGCTTCCGCCCTGTCTTTTGAGGACTGTTCCCTCAAAAACCTGGATTCTCTCGCGCTGTCCCTCTTTGACCTTTGCGTGAACCCTTACGGTATCACCTACATTGAAGTCTGTGATCTCGCTTTTGATCTGCTCGTCTTCGATCTTTTTGATGATCTCGTTCATTTTTCTTCCTCCTTAATACTTCGATGTTCTTATCGTATATGTACAACAGCGGACCATCTACTGAATTTATCACAACATTCAGACTATACCACGATTTTCAGTCCGTGTCAAGGACTTCTTTTCCAAATCTCACACCAATGGCATTTGCGTGAGCCGTGAGGCTCTCTGCCTTGGCAAATCGTATGATGTCCTCATGTGCTTTTTTGAGTTCTTCGTATGAATACGAAATAAGGCTGGTTTTCTTGATAAATTCGTCAACCGAAAGCGGTGAAGAAAACTTAGCCGTTCCGTTTGTCGGCAATACATGGTTTGGTCCCGCAAAGTAGTCTCCAAGCGGCTCACAGGAGTTCTCTCCGATAAAAATAGCCCCTGCGTTTTTGATATATGTCATTGTATCAAACGGATTTTTTGTCTGTATCTCAAGGTGTTCTGAGGCAATCTCATTTACAGCATCTATAGCATCCTCAAATGATGATGCAAGAAGTATGTATCCGAAATTATCAAGGGACTGATTGATGATCTCGCTCCTTGAAAGTCTGTCCTTGAGCTTGTCAACCTCATCAGAAACCTTGTTTGCAAGGTCTTTGTCAGTAGTCACAAGTATTGATGAAGCCATCGGGTCGTGCTCTGCCTGACTCAAAAGATCTGCAGCTATATAAGCAGGATTTGCAGTCTCATCAGCCAAAACCAGAATCTCACTCGGTCCGGCAACGGAATCAATACCTACAAGACCGAAAACGGTTTTTTTGGCAAGTGTAACAAAAATGTTCCCGGGGCCAACTATCTTGTACACCTTTGGGATACTGTCTGTTCCATACGCCAATGCGGCTATAGCCTGAGCTCCGCCGACTTTGTATATTTCGTGAGCCCCTGCGATATCTGCCGCAACAAGAATTTCAGGTGTGACTTTTCCTCCCGGACCCGGAGGTGTGCACATAACTATTTTTTCAACTCCGGCAACAACGGCAGGGATTATATTCATAAGAACACTTGATGACAAAGGCGCTCTTCCGCCGGGTACATACACGCCGACTTTCTCGATAGGAGTTATCCTCTGCCCGAGCGTGATCCCGTTCTCAGTGGTGATAAAGCTCTGTCGGACCTGTTTGTTGTGGTATTTTTTGATATTATCTGCAGCTTTTTTTATAGTTGATATAAGCTCGTCTGATACTGATGCATAAGCATCTTTAATCTCGCTTTCAGATACTTTTAAAGCATTTTTGTCAAGCTTCACACCGTCGAATTTTTCCGTAAGCCTGACCAAAGCCTCATCGCCGTTATTTACGACATCTTCTATGATCTCATCGACAGAAGTTTGAAATTTCTGCATTTGAGAAGGGCTTCTTTTCAAAAGATCAGACAAGATGTTGTTTTTTGTTTCTTTTGTTAACTCTACTATTCGCATAGTTGATCAGTCTCCAATCTTTATTATAAATAATGCAAGATCAAGCGCATACGATCCTGTGAATCAGATTATTGCGTCTGTACTTATTGCTTTTTTGAATCAATAACCTTTCTGAGACCGTTTATGATCTCATTTATCCTATCTCTCTCAAGTTTCATGCTGGCTTCATTAACAATAACTCTTGCCGAGAGCGGACAGATGGTTTCCAAGACCTCAAGTCCGTTGGCACGAAGCGTCGAACCGGTTTCCACGATATCTACTATAACCTCGGAGAGTCCGACGATCGGGGCAAGCTCCACCGAGCCGTTTAGCTTTACGATTTCTACTGTCTGGTGCTTGTTTTCAAAAAAATACTCCCTTGCGATGTTTGGATACTTGGTTGCCACGCGCCGGATCCTGTTTGTCGAGAGCGCATCCAATGCACTTGCAGGTCCTGCAACACACATATTGCATTTTCCGAGGTCGAGGTCCAAAACCTCAAGTACCTTCCTGCCCTCTTCAAGTATAGTATCGCTTCCTACAACACCTATATCAGCGGCGCCGTACTCAACATAAGTCGGAACATCAGAGGTTTTTGACAGGAAAAACCTGATCCCAAGCTCGTGATTTACAAATATAAGCTTTCTGGTCTCCTTATCCCGGATATCCTCACAGCTGAT
>CAMVCQ010000014.1 GCA_947166015.1 uncultured Lachnospiraceae bacterium | reverse complement strand
ATTATCTGATTAAACGTGGATTCATCGCGCCATAAGGAGGTACATATGAAAACATCAAAATACACAGTTCTGCACAACGGAGATATCGTAATGATCAATTATGGACACAGCTCTTGCCGGAGCAGGATTGACGGAAAGAAGCTCTCTTATGTTGCAGGTCAGAACGGAATCACAAACCGCGATCACAACCTGATGGTCATTCCGATCTTCCGGACAGAAACCCGCCATAGTGAAACCAAGGACATAAAGATAACTAAACGCGACTGTAGCGAGTTGAGGCGGTCACAATACCTGAATCCTCGAAACATCCAGAAGATAGACCGGTGCAGAGTCGAATCAGTCATAGGATTTGTCAATAACCAAGAGCTCCGTGACGAGATCACCCGGGCACTAATCAAGGAGGTGAGCAATCATGAAGACGCTTGAATCAAAAAAGCCGGAAATCCCAGAAGATAAAACCGATATGATGTCAATAGCCGATGTGGCGAAGTTTTTCGGCTGCAAAGATGACTATGTGCGGACAGTACTCATAAAAATCAAAGGCTTCCCATGCATCCGAATCGGGAAACGATATTTCATCTACCGTGATGGTCTGAAGAAGTGGATTGAAAAGAATTACGGCTCATACTTCCATGTGATATGACCACTCCACCAATAATTCTGTTTTACTCCCCCAATAAATCAATTCTACTCCCCCAATTATTTCAAAAATACTCCCCCAAAAAAATCCTCTAGCCATTCTGGTTGGGGGAGTAATTGGGGGAGTAAATTCGTTTTTCAGCCTTTGAAAAAAATAAAGAGGATTCGGAAAGTACCGAATCCTCGTTGATTGTCACTCGTCGAGGTGACAGGATTTGAACCTGCGACCTCTGCGTCCCGAACGCAGCGCTATACCAAACTTAGCCACACCTCGAGCAAGCCCGAAGGCTTTTCAAAACAAGGTATAATATAGCATACGGAAACGAAAATGTCAATAACGATTTTTACAACTCGTACTGTGAAAGATTATCACGAAGCCTTGATGAATACTCGTTCAAGTCCTCTGATATTCTCGTTATGCTGTCTGTCTGGGAATTCAGCCTCTCGCTCTCACTCAGAATCTCATCACTCAATCCGAGGATTTCGCTGATCGATGAAGCCTGCTCTTCAGTCGTAGCGGCATTTGTCGAGGCGAAATCGGTGATCCTTCCTATTCCTCCGGTGATGTCAACGATTCCCTCTGTAGCCTTTTCGACATTTGTGTAAATCTCATCAAATGAAGCGTTTGCAACCTTGACACCTTCTACGCAAGCCTCCATATCTGCTACACAGGTCTCTGCGTTATTGTTGATGTCTTCTATATTCTTTGTTATACCCTGAATTAACTGTCTGATAGTTTCCGTAGCCTCAGTTGACTGTTGAGCAAGTGTTCCAACCTCAGATGCAACGACAGCAAAGCCTTTGCCCTGCTCTCCTGCTCTGGCTGCTTCTATGGAAGCGTTGAGTGACAGAAGATTTGTCTGTTCCGAAATCGCATTGATGGTATCTGTGATTCCCGTGATCTCTTCAACCGATTTGGCTGCAACACGGATGATGCCAGCCAACTCCTCGATATTTTTGCCGAGCATTGTTACATTGTCTGTCACGCGGCCCATCTCATCTTTTCCTGAAGCAGAGGACTCAAGTGTTGTCTTGCAAAGCTCGCGAACACCTTCTGCGCTCTCCATAACCTCTCCTGATGTCACAGCGAGCTCTGTTGCAGAATTTGCAATCTCATCAATTGAGCGGTTCATAAGTCCGAGCGTGTCATTGAGCTTGGTTATGGATTCACCCTGGCTCTGGTTGGCCTCTGACAATGTCTGAGAAATGTCAAAGCACCTTGTTGCGCTCTCATTCATAGACTCGGATACGTCCGTCATGCTTGACAGTGTTGAACGCATTCCTTCTATATAATTATTCATATGCTCGCTAAGAGTTGTGATCTCGTTGTTACCTTCGGGATCAAGTCTCACTGCGAAGTTTCCGTCACTTATGTCTGTGATCCTTGCAGTAACCTTTGCAACCGGGTTGATCATTCTTGAGATCAACAAAAACATTACAACCGCCAGAAGAAGTAGAAGTCCGATTCCCACAGAAGCGGTTATGATGACATTTTTCACAATGCTATCTGACATGAACGAACGCGGTACTGCGGAAACAACCGCCCATGATGTGCCCGATATATCAGTCGCAGCATACATCATTTTTCCATCAGCTGTTGAAGCTGTCTCAACTTTTTCAGCCGTGAGCGATATTTCCGTATTCAACGACTCAAAAACTGAACTCAATCCCTGTGCGACCGGAACTGTACACTCTTCGAGCTTCTGTCCGGCGATATCAGGAATGCTGCTCAGGAGGATATCCTTTGTTTCTTTATTTATAATGAAGTATTTCGCATCCGGAGAGCTTGACTCGAATTTTGCCATCTGCTCCGAAACCTTGTCAAAGTTTATATCACTACTGAGAACCACCTTGTCGCGAAGCATTTCCGAACAAGCAATACAGGTCTTTCCGGTAGAAGCATCGACATAAGGCTCTGACGAGAACACTTCACCTTTTTTCTCGATCGCGCCGATATACCATGGACGGTCTGTGAAAACAAAATCAGCATCCGGAGTCCAGCCCGAACCATCCAAGAATTTGTTGGTATCGCCGTATGCGATGTAGATGTCTTGAGAATCCGGATCGATCTCAGTCAGCTTCAAGAGCATCTTGAGTGCGTCATCGTACTTCAAATCCGGAGTATTTTTCAAAACATCCGCAACCTGCTGAACACGCTGCTGGACATTACTCCACCAGTTTCCTATCTCGCTGGAGTACGAGATCGATTCTTTTCCAAGCACCGACTCTGTCAGACTTGAGATTTTTGATGTCTGCATAAAAATGCTTATGGTCGTGATGATCGCAATAATGATCGCAACATAAGCAATGATATGCGTCAAAAGAACTTTTTTCAGGGTTTTTCTCTTTCTCATGCTTTCTCTCCTTGATAAGTGTATTTTTTTGCCTTACATAGCTGATAGATAAAACATATCGATTCAAAAACAGGATATCAAAGCTCCTTCGGTACGTCCGACGAGCTTCCATGCTGATTAAATGTACGACCTATGCACAGTATTATACATCATTTCTTGTTATTTTACAATAATAAATATTTTTTAACTGTTTATCATTTCATTGGCTTGATCGGCCGGATTGGTTTGATAGGTTTGACCGGCTTGGTGTTTTTTATCGGCTTCGAGGGCTTTATCCTTTTGGGCGGTTTCATTTCTTTGAAGGCTTTCATCTCCTTGAACGCCTTCATCTCTTTTCTATACTTCATTTTTCTCATAGTCATCACTCGTTCCCGTAGCTTCCTGAGAGTTGTCGGCACTATCGTCTGCTTCTTCCTGCGAACTGCTTTCATCACCCGCATCCTTGGCTTTTACTTTGGCAACTCCGCTGAGCTCACCGCTTTTGGCAAATTTTTCGTATTCCTTGCGATTTCTGTCAACCGATATCTGCCAGAGTCTGAGATGAAACCACAGAGCTCCGGGCAAAAAAATGCTCGCTCCGACGCAAGCCATAAACATCGGTCCTGCTACACCTCCACCCGTGATCGCAACCACCAGTGTAGCTATGTACATCGCCAAAAGCAAAACTATCACAATCCACGCTAATATACGGTGCGACTTCGGTCGAACAGGTCTGTCCTGAACCTCATTTTTCTGCGAGTTATTTTCAGTCATTTATTAATTCTCCTTTTCATTTATCAGCGTCTATGGTTTTGTCCATATACTCTCTGATCATTTTTTCATAGCCATTCTCACCCGGCTCGAAAAATCTCTCTTCCACCTCTTCCGGCAGGTATTGCTGTTTCACATAATGCCCCGGAAAATCGTGTGCGTACTTGTATCCAATCCCCCGTCCGAGCTTCGACGATCCCGAATAATGCGAATCCCGAAGATGAGCGGGAACCTGATATTGAGGATTGTTTCTGACATACGAAAGAGCAGTATCTATAGCCATATACGAGGAATTGCTCTTTGGAGCAGTTGCCACATACACCGCCGCCTCGGCAAGCGGTATCCTCGCCTCGGGCATACCGACCCTTTCAACTATCTCTGCCGCCGCAGCAGCTACAACGATGGCATTGGGATCCGCCATCCCCACATCCTCAGATGCACATATCATGATCCTCCTGGCGATGAAACGGATATCCTCTCCGGCATTGAGTATTTTTGCGAGGTAGTACACGACCGCATCCGGATCTGAACCTCTCATGCTTTTGATAAACGCCGAGATGGTATCATAGTGATTGTCACCCGATTTCTCATACGAAACTCTTCTCTTCTGTATACACTCCTGCGCAACATCAAGAGTGATATGTATCCTTCCGTCGTCATCCTTATCCGTCGTGAGCACTCCCAGCTCTATCGCATTGAGTGCAGTACGCGCATCTCCACCTGCTGCATCAGCCAAAAACTCAAGAGCGTCATCGTCGATATAAGCCCCAAAACTCCCCAGACCACGCTCGTCGTCTGCAAGCGCTGTTTTGATGATAGAAATTATATTCTCATTTGATAATTCATGCAGTTCAAAGATGATCGATCTGGAGATCAAAGCTCCATTGACTTCAAAATACGGATTCTCTGTAGTCGCTCCGATCAGTACTACCGTCCCGTCCTCCACAAAAGGAAGGAGGTAATCCTGCTGTCCTTTGTTGAATCTGTGGATCTCGTCTATGAAAAGAATAGTCTTTTTCCCATAGGCCGCCATCGTTTCTTTTGCCTTTTCTACGACCTCTTCCATATCTTTTTTGCCTGCGGACGTAGCATTGATCTGTTTGAACCGGGCACTCGTTGTATTGGCTATGACCTTTGCCAGGGTTGTCTTTCCTGTTCCCGGCGGACCATAAAAAATCACAGAGGTAAGTTTGTCTGCCTGAATTGCTCGATATAGAAGTTTGTCCTTACCTATGATATGCTCCTGTCCCTCAACCTCATCGAGATTTCTCGGTCTCATCCTCGATGCCAGAGGTGACTCTTTTTCCTTATTCTGCTCTCCCAAATAATCGATCAGATTCATCCAATCCTCCTTGTGACATTCCTCAGACTACACTCATAGTACAAAAATGTCCTGCCCGTTTTTTCCATATCGCACTTTTCCAATTTCCGTAGTTATTTCTCTTCCTGAAAACAACTCCGCTAATTCTTTTTTGAATTTCGCGAGCGCTTCCAACGGTGAGATTAAAACAAGATTAACATCGTTTTCATAGGCACTTTCGAGTTCTATGACATTTAGATTCCTCATCAGGTTTTGAACCTGGGCAAGGCTCGTATAATCTGTTTTTAATTCAAGCTTTACACCGTCAAAAATCTCACTCATTTCACACTTTGCTAAAGCGTCCTTTACAGATGTGCTGTATGCTCTCACAAGCCCACCTGTTCCGAGCAACGTCCCACCAAAGTATCTCGTCACTACAGAAAGTATATTGTTGATTTTATTTCCTTCGAGTATTTCAAGCATCGGTCTACCGGCTGTTCCGGACGGTTCGCCGTCGTCGCTGCTCCTTTTTATCAAATCACCATTTTCATTATACACCACATACGCATAACAATTATGTCTGGCATCGTAGTATTTTTTTTTGATAGCTTCGATCTGGGCCATAGCCTCCTGTTCATTTTTCACAGGGATTATCTGCGCGATGAACTTGGATCTTTTTTCCACATATTGCACCTCGGCGCCGGCCATCAATACTTTTTCTCCCATACTTACTCTCTGCTTTCAATATGTTTTTCTAAGCATTTTTCTCAATACTGTTCTCATTTACCTTCTTTTTGTTGTAAACAAACATCCAGACAGCCATCGCAACTATGACTGCATAGCCGATGATACTGATATAATCCGGCACCATTCCGAATATAAAAAGTCCCATCAGAGTTGAAAATATCAACTGCGAGTAGTCAAATATCGATATCTCTTTTGCCGGAGCGTGATAGTACGCCGCCGTTATTGCAAACTGGCCCGCCGCCGCACTCGCCCCCGTGAGGATCAGCATCAAAAACTGATACGCATCCATAGGAACAAACTGAATCAATGCGATCGGAAGCGTGAGAAGGCACGAAAACCCGGCAAAGCATATGACAACAACAGGGCCTTTCACTCCCATAGTACCGGCTTTTCTGAGAAAGCTGTAGGCGATCCCGGCTCCTACACCTCCAATCAGTCCTATGAGCGCAGGCAAAAAGTCCATACCTGCAAAGCCCGGCTTAACCACAAGCAGTCCACCGATAAACGCGATAAATACGGCAAGTCCCTGCGGCAGGGTAAACTTTTCCTTCAATATGAAATACGATGCAAGGACAGCAAAAAACGGTGACATCTTGTTCAAGATTGCCGCATCCGAAAGCACCAGGTGGTCCACCGCATAAAAATTGCAAAACACTCCAACAGTCCCGAACAGAGCTCTCATAATGATAGGAGACCAAGCGCCTTTCGGAACCAACCTCAGATGGCCTTCATCCTGCGTTCCGCGATTTTGCTTCCTCTCCTTGAACCTGTCTTTCAGGATCAACCCTCCGGCTACGAAAAAAGCCACCAGATTTCTGAAAAACGCTTTCTCCATCGTGGGAACATCGCCAGCCAATCGTATAAATACAGCCATCAACGCGAAAAAAAACGCTGAGATGATAAGATATATGACACCCTTGTGATAGCTTTTTTGTTTCATTTACAACTCCATCTCCCACTTGCTCCGCAGGGTAATACTTTTTCACCGGAGCTTCCCGTTACGGGAATTCCAATCTCGTCGGCTGTAACTTCCCCACCGAGTTTGTTTTTAATTGTTAAATCAAGCATGTATTTCAACACGCCCGGTTGTAGTCCTGTAGTATAGGAATTTATAAGGAAAAACGAGGCATTTTCGCTCAGCAATTTTGAACACAGAACTATAAGATCATAGACCTTCTCCTCTATCTTCCATATCTCTCCTTTTGGGCCTCTTCCGTATGAAGGCGGATCCATGATTATCCCTTCGTAATGATTGCCTCTCCTGATCTCTCTCTCGACAAGCTTCACGCAATCATCAACAAGGTATCTGATATCTGCATCCTGTAGTCCGGAGGATGCAGCATTCTCCTTTGCCCATCCAACCATTCCTTTTGACGCATCCACATGAGTTACAGCAGCTCCGGCGGCTGCACAAGCAAGAGTCGCCCCTCCTGTGTAAGCAAAAAGGTTGAGCACCTTGAATTTGTCTCCGCCGAACTGTTTTGCATGCCCATCGGCGGATGCGTTATCTGTTTTTCCCTTTTCTAAATCCTGATTTGACTCATTCCAGATTTTTATACGCTTGTAGACCCACTCCCAATTCACAGCCTGCTCAGGGAAAACTCCCGTATGCTTGAACTGAAATGGTTTAAGATTAAATCTCAGATTAAATTCTCCTCTTCCGAGTCCGTAGCCTATTTGCCACTGATCCGGCAGATTGAGAAACTCCCAACTACCACCACCCTTGCTGCTTCTGTGGTAGTGAGCGTTCTTATTTTTCCATGCGGGGTGATCATGATCGGTGGTCCATATCACCTGCGGATCCGGGCGCACGAGGATATAGTCTCCCCATCTCTCAAGCTTTTCTCCCGACGATGTATCCAGCACCTCATAATCATTCCATCTGTCTGCAAGTAACATTTTTCACCCCGATATTCTTTTCCGGACCATCAGTCCTTCTTTCCAAAAGTATCCTTCATCGTGCTGCCGATTTCTTTGAAGCCTTCTTTCAGGCTCTCTCCGACAAACCTGGCTTTTTGGTCAAGTTCGTGCTCTTTTGCGAAATCAACCGCTTTTTCGGCACCTCCTCAACCTTATCAGACATCCTGTCGAAAAAGCCTTCGACTTTATCTTTATCTAATCCTGACATAATTTTCCTCCAATCTCAAAGCTGTCATTTTTATAGTATCATATGCGTCAGACATTGATCTCAGCCTTCATTCCAAGCAGCTCTTCGCGCTCTTTCAAAATCGGCTTAACCACATCAACTATGAACTCTTCAACCTGATGCGGTGCTCTTCCTACGTATTTTGAAGGATTCATAGACGCCTTGAGCTCATCCAATGTCATCGGGAAGTCGTCATCCTCAGCGATAAGCTCCAAAAGATTGTTGTCAAGGCCTCTTTCTTTGACATTTGTTCCGGCCTTCATAGAAAGCTCTCTTATCTTTTCGTGAAGCACCTGTCTGTCACCGCCTGCTTTTACGGCATCCATCATGATGTTTTCGGTAGCCATAAAAGGAAGCTCGGCCATCAGGTGCTTTGTGATGACTTTTTCGTACACCACAAGTCCGTCTACTACATTTAAGTACAGATCAAGAATTCCGTCTGTCGCCAGGAATGCCTCAGCAACAGAAAGCCTTTTGTTTGCCGAATCATCAAGCGTTCTCTCAAACCACTGCGTAGCTGATGTGATAGCGGGATTCAGCGCATCTATCATCACATATCTGGAGAGTGACGCGATTCTCTCTGATCTCATCGGATTTCTCTTGTAAGCCATAGCAGATGAACCTATCTGGCTTTTTTCGAAAGGCTCCTCGATCTCTTTTAAGTGCTGCAAAAGCCTGATGTCATTGGAGAACTTGTGAGCCGAAGCTGCTATGCCCGCCAAAACGTTTACAACCCTTGTATCAAGCTTTCTCGAGTATGTCTGACCTGACACTGCAAAACAAGAGTCAAATCCCATTTTTTTTGCGATCATCTTGTCAGCTTCGATACATTTTTGCTGGTCGCCGTCAAAAAGCTCCAAAAATGAAGCCTGCGTACCTGTAGTACCCTTTGAACCGAGGAGTTTCAGGCTTCCAATCACATACTCGATATCCTCTAAGTCCATCAGAAGCTCCTGTATCCAAAGCGTTGCTCTTTTGCCCACCGTAGTCGGCTGAGCCGGCTGGAAATGAGTAAATGCGAGCGTCGGAAGGTCCTTGTACCTGGTTGCGAACTTTGTCAGCTCATCTATGACATTTACAAGCTTTTTCCTGATCAGGTTGAGTCCTTCTCTCATAAGGATCACATCAGTATTGTCTCCCACATAGCAGGAGGTTGCTCCCAGATGTATGATACCTGCCGCTTTCGGGCACTGCTTGCCATACGCGTATACGTGGCTCATCACATCGTGTCTGACCTCTTTTTCACGAGCCTTTGCCACATCATAGTTTATATCAGCCGCATTGGCTCTCAGCTCCTCGAGCTGCTCATCGGTGATCCTTGGATTGCCGTCAGCGTCCTTCAGACCAAGCTCCTGCTCTGTCTCGGCAAGTGCTATCCAAAGCTTCCTCCATGTGCGGAATTTCTTATCCTGTGAAAATATATACTGCATCTCCTTGCTTGCGTAGCGCTCGGAGAGCGGACTTGAATAAATATCTGTTGCCATTTTTATCCTCCTGATCATACTAAAAATACTCCCGCGGAAACTATTTCCGCAAATACCACTACACATAATAGCATTTTTTTTATGAATTTACAACAGTATATTTTTTTCTGTCATTCCAATTGTGTTTTTTCTGACATACTGAACTCATTTTTTCCGTCATACTAAATCGACAACGGCACATTTTTTTCTTGCATATTTTTTTTGCTTATAGTATAATGTAACGAGTAGACTTGAAAGGAGATTTTTATGTTTAGTCAATTTTTTGGAAACTATCTTGTTGAAAACCAGAAAATAACCGCTGAGCAGTTCTCCGCCTGCATGACCTACATAAAAGCTAACCGTGTTAAGCTTGGTCTGATCGCAGAGAGCGAGGGGTTGTTGACAAGCAGCCAGGTTATGGAACTTAACTATCTCCAGGTACAGTCGGATGAGCGCTTCGGCGATCTGGCTGTCAAAAAGGGATATCTGACAGAATCAGATGTAAACTATCTTTTGGGACTTCAAAGCAATCCTTACCTGCTTTTTGTGCAGGCTCTGGACGAAAACGGTTGCCTTACAAATGACGAGATTGATTACAATCTCACCGCTTTTCAGAAAGAGAACGATTTTTCCAATTCCATCATGAAAGCAATAAGAGACGGCAACATCGAGGGAATGCTTCCGGCTTTTGTTGATGTGAAGGACAAAAGATACCTTGATCTGATCGGACTAACATTGAGAAACATCATCAGGTTTATCAGTTCATACGTGCGTATAGCACCGGGTTGTTTTGTATCAGACAAGCTTCCCAAGTACGCCGCATACCAGAAGATAATCGGCGACTATGAGCTCACACTCGGTTTCACCGGTGAAAATGATGATATTTTGGCTCTTGCAGACGGATATGCAAAAGAGGAATTCCCGACAGTTGACGAGGATGCCCTTGATTCCATCGCAGAGTTCACGAACTGCGTAAACGGCCTTTACGCCGCAGAGCTTAGCTTCCAGAACATTTCTCTGGATATGATGCCTCCACAGCTTTCATTTGACAAAGAAATCGATGTGACCGGGGAGTACTATTCACTTCCTATCTATCTGGAAGGCAAAGAAAGCCACATCATCGTGCAGTTCAATTAATTTGGTATTATTACAGAAGAGAGGATATAAAAATGGCTAGAATATTGATAGTAGACGACTCACGCACCTCACGTCGAATGTTATCAAACATCCTTCAGGGATTTGGTCACGAGGTTGTAGCCGAAGCAAAAAACGGAATTGAAGGTATAGAAAAATACCGTGAATTCAAACCCGATCTTGTAACACTTGACATCACAATGCCCGAAATGGACGGATTGGGAGCGCTTGATGTCATCATCGACGAGGATCCTGAAGCAAATGTGATCATGGTCACCGCCGCAGGACAAAAAGAAAAAATGGTCGAAGCAATCAAACGCGGTGCACTCGAGTTTATGCAGAAACCGTTTGATCCCGACCAAATTGAATCAGTTATTGAGTCAATCATAGGCTGAAAAAGTCTATAGGATCACTCATCATAAATACGAATTTCAATCAGAGGCTGTCGCCCTTGATCATTCCTCGGAGGTTTTTCTCCCCGGCAATAGTTCAAGGCGGCCGCTTTTTATATACCCATATATCAGCCACAATCCGTATACAGCCATCGTCCCCGTAACAAGGTGGTAGATGATCGATGATGCCACTTCAGGCAGCATATACGGCAAAAATGAATCGAGGAAATTGATCACATACTGTGAAAGCAAAGGCACGAGGATCATTTTTCCTTTTTCTCCCTTTGTGAAAAAATGGCTCATCAGCACAAGCGTACCGGCCATGATCAGCAGAAAAATGATCATATCGGCGATATAGAGGTACATATTTTCAACAGAGAGAGAGAATATCTTTTCCTTGATCTCGTCACTTCCTTGGAAGCTTCCTGTTTTTATCTGGATCCCGTAGAAAAGCGCTATTCCGTAAGCAAACAGATAACTCCAGAATATATACGCTGCGGCATAACCGACACCGATCGGCACGCCCCTGTCAAACTCGCGAATTCTCATATTGGCGAGATACAAACACCACGAGGTGGCAAGTACCACAAAAAATGCGTATACGATCGCATTTATCATCATTGCAAGGATATATCCGAATCCGGCCTTGAAAAAATCATACTGTCCGAGAAATCCGACTACCCAGGAGTGGACAAAAGCATAGAGGATCATCTGCCAGCAATATCCCAGCATACCGTACACAAAGCAGGTGAAAATGCCCTTTTTCTTGAGTTTTTTCATGATCTGTCTTTGAAGGACAACTACCGCAGCCATCGGTATCACGATGGCAAGTATCATCCCCAATATCTGTCCGGTTGTAACCATACCCTTTTCTCCTCCGGAGTGCTTTTAATTATACCTTATGCTTTGAAATCTCAGGCATATCTGATGACCGAAAGCGCGTTCAGGCCGTCAAGTTTTCCCTGAAGCTCCGTGTAGGTCATTTTTTTCGTGATAAATCCCACTTCTCCGGGGATCACACCCTCGATCCTCTCATAATCAAGCAGTGTATCCGCAGCCGCAGCATCCTGAGATGAAAGTCTCACAAAGAACCTGTCCTCAAGTTCATCTGCAGACTCAACCGTGAGTTTCTCGGCTTCCCATCTGATATCAAGCGGTTCGCCGTGTTTTTTTACCGCCTCAACGATGTCTGTGACAACCGCACTTGCAGTCGCTTCTTTTCCGGCTCCCTGTCCGTAGAACATCACATCTCCGAGCATATTGCCCTTGACCGTAATAGCGTTAAACACTCCGCTAACGGGGAAAAGAGGATCGTTTTCATCAAGCATGTACGGAGCTACAAGAGCATAGAGCTTTCCGTTTTCTTTTTTGCTCATTCCGAGAAGCTTGATCTTTCGGTTTATTTTTTGAGCGTATTCCATATCCTCAGATGTTATCTGAGTGATACCTTTTGTATCTATATCCTGATAATCAACCTGTGCACCATAGGTAAGCGCTGTAAGAATAGCTATTTTCCTGCAGGTATCAAAGCCCTCCACGTCGGCTGTCGGATCAGCTTCCGCATAACCCAATGACTGTGCCTCCTTGAGTACATCCTCGTAGGAAGCGCCGTCTTTTTCCATTTTTGTAAGGATAAAGTTGGTCGTTCCGTTCAGGATTCCTCGGATCGATTCGACCTGATCAGCTACGATGCAGGTTTTGAGCGGTCTGAGGATCGGGATGCCGCCACCCACACTTGCCTCAAAGTAGAACTTGACATTTTTTTCTTTTGCAGTGCGGATAAGCTCTGTTCCATGATCTGCCACAAGCGCTTTGTTTGATGTACATACGCTTTTTCCGGCGAGGATCGCTCTTTTGACAAAATCAAAGGCAGGCTTAGTGCCTCCCATCGTTTCAACTACTATATCGATGTCCGGATCATTTACGATTTCTTCATAATCATGAGTGATCAAGGATTCGTTCTCGTCGCCCGGAAAATCCCTTAGATCGAGGATTTTTGAGACTTTTATGTCATCTCCCGAATTGAGTTTAATTACATCCTGATTTTCTTTTATAACTTTGGCTACACCTGAACCTATAGTTCCGTATCCAAGTATGGCTACATTAGTCATTTTCTGATTTATCTCCTTCCTGCGGCGCTTCATCTTGTGCGTCGTTTTTCTCGACAGTTTTATCGGCGTCGTTTTCGGTTTGTGTTTCTGTATTGTCCTCGGCTTTTTCGGCGTCGGCGTCGGCCTGCGCTTCGGCGTTTTGAGCCTCAGCCATGGCTTTCATCTCTTCTTCTCTTTTTCTTTTTTCTTCTTCTTTTTTGCGCCTGAGTTCTTCACGCTTTCTTTTTTCTTCCTCTATGCGTTCTTTTTCTATGTTTTCCATGAGAACAATCATCTCATCCCACTGCTTGGGAAGGAGGAATCTGTCCGGATCAAGGACGAGCACAAGTGAATTGCCTTTTTTTACAATGCACTCCGTGTAATCAGTCTCACTCCCGGAGAAAAAGCTCGGGATCCGCTGAACATCGGCATCGTCCACCCTAAATATCTCCGTAACCGCATCTACAGGTATTCCATAGTTGCCTGACTTATTCAAAAATACAAGCACCCTTTTTTCAATCTCATCGATCTCTGACGGGTCGATCTCGGGAAGCTGCATCCTCTGAGCTACATCAACTATAGGGATCATCTCTCCATGGATATTCATCACACCCTGGACAAAATCCGGCTGATCATCCCTGATGATAAGCTCTCTGGGATTGTCAATAGTCTTGGTCCTGGTCATATCAAGGCCAAACTCTTTTCCGTTTATAAGAAAGCTGACTACCTGCTTCATAGGCACCTCACTTTATTTTTCATTAACCCACTTCAGATACGCATTCATAAACATGTCTATGTCTCCGTCCATAACTGCCGAAACATTGCCTGTTTCCGCCTCTGTACGAAGGTCCTTGACCAGCGTATACGGCTGCATGACATAGGATCTGATCTGGCTTCCGAATCCGTTTTCCATGATCTCTCCCCTGATGTCTGACTCCTTGTCAAGGTTTTCCTGCTGCTTCAATATGAGAAGCTTTGTCTTGAGCATCTGCATAGCCTTGTCTTTGTTCATATGCTGTGAACGCTCATTCTGGCACTGAACCACTATTCCGGTAGGGAAGTGAGTGATCCTGATCGCAGATGATGTTTTGTTGATGTGCTGACCGCCCGCACCACTCGATCTGTAGGTGTCGATCCTGATGTCATCATCATTTATCTCTATGTCGATATCCCGTTCAATATCCGGCATAACATCGCAGGATACAAAGGATGTCTGCCTTTTTCCCTGAGCATTGAACGGAGAAATGCGCACCAGACGGTGTACTCCATGCTCGCTTTTGAGATATCCGTAGACATTTGTTCCCTCTATCTGAAGAGTGACCGATTTCAAACCGGCTTCGTCTCCATCCAGTGAATCAAGAACAGTGACCTTGTAGCCTTTTTTGTCCGCCCATCTCTCGTACATGCGGCAGAGCATGCTGGCCCAGTCACAGCTTTCCGTACCACCCGCACCGGCGTGCAACGTAAGTATCGCATTTTCCATATCATACTCGCCGGTAAGCATTGTGGATATTCTCAAATTGTCAAATCTTGTTTTGAAATCTTCGAATTCTTCTTTTACCTCATCCACCAGAGATTCGTCGTTTTCTTCATTTCCCATTTCAATGAGTGTAAGAATATCCTCATAGTCAGATTCAAGCTTCTCAACCTGTCCGATGATATCTTTTAAATCCTTGGCTTCCTTCATCGAAGCACTTGCCGCCTCGGCATCATCCCAAAAATTCGGAGCCTCCATGTTGCGCTCGAGCTCCTCGACACGAAGCCTTTTGTCTTCAAGATTGAGCGAATCCCTTATCTGCTCAAGTGGTTTTTCGAATCCGTTTAATTCGATCTTTATATTGTCTAACTCAACCATTTTGTTTCCTTTCGTACTGCGATCACATACGACCGTGACAGTACTTGTACTTTTTGCCTGATCCGCACGGGCAGGGGTCATTGCGTCCGACTTTTTCGGACTTTCTCTGAGATACCACTCCGGAATCATCCTTGTTGGTTCCCGTCACCTCTGCAACCTGCTCTCTTTCAACCTTTTGCTCTATACGAACATGCATAAGTGTTCTGACCGTCTCCTCACGGATCGATGTGATCATTTCCTCAAACATGTCAAATCCCTGCATCCTGTACTCAACAACAGGATCTCTCTGTCCGAGACTCTGAAGTCCTATTCCCTGACGAAGCTGATCCATATCATCGATATGATTCATCCAGTGTGAGTCAGTGACTCTGAGGATGATGACACGCTCAATCTCGCGGATCTGCTCAGGCTCATCAAACTCAGCCTCCTTGCTCTCGTACAGAGTCAGAGCCTTCTCTTTGATCTCCTGTGTCAGTTCATTTTTGTTTAAGCCCTCGCACTCGCTGAACTTGATAGGCTCAAGTGGAATAATGGGCAGCAAAAGCTCATTGAGCTCTTTTATGTTTTCGGCTGTAGGCGTCTGGTCCTCTCCTATCACGTGTCCGACATATCTTTCAACCTGCTCCTCTATCATACCAAGGATTGATTCGCGCATGTTGTCGCCGTCGAGCACCTTGAAACGCTCTGCGTATATGATCTCGCGCTGTTCGTTGTTGACCTGATCGTAATCAAGAAGGTTTTTACGAATAGCGTAGTTGTTGCTCTCGATCTTTCTCTGTGCGCGCTCAATAGAGTTTGTGAGCATTTTGTGCTGGATCTGCTCTCCCTCCGGAATTCCGAGAGAGTTGAACATATTCATCAGATTTTGCGCACCGAAAAGTCTCATCAGATCATCTTCAAGTGAGATATAGAACTTGGACTCACCGGGATCTCCCTGACGACCGGCACGACCGCGCAGCTGGTTGTCTATACGCCTTGATTCGTGTCTTTCGGTACCTATTATCTTCAGACCGCCAAGCTCTTTTACGCCCTCGCCAAGCTGGATATCCGTACCACGACCGGCCATGTTGGTCGCGATCGTGACCGCACCTTTTTGTCCGGCATCGGCTATGATCTCAGCCTCCATCTCGTGGAATTTGGCATTGAGGACTTTGTGCTTGATACCATTTTTGTTAAGCATCTGCGAAAGCTCCTCGGAAGCATCGATATTTATCGTTCCGACAAGCACCGGCTGTCCTTTTGCGTGGCTCTCTTTGATATCCTCGACAACAGCGTTTAGCTTTTCGCGTTTTGTTTTGTACACGGAATCCTGATGATCGATACGGGCAACGGGGAGGTTTGTCGGAACCTCGACAACGTCCATTCCGTAGATCTCACGGAACTCCTTTTCTTCGGTGACCGCAGTACCGGTCATACCGCATTTTTTGTTGTATTTATTGAAAAAGTTCTGGAAGGTGATAGTCGCAAGAGTTTTGGACTCACGCTTAACCTTTACCTTTTCTTTTGCTTCTATAGCCTGATGAAGTCCATCCGAATACCTTCTTCCCGGCATGATACGGCCGGTGAACTCGTCAACTATCAGGACCTGGTCGTCCTGTACCACATAATCCTTGTCGCGGTGCATAAGGCTGTGTGCACGAAGAGCAAGGTTTATACAATGCTGGATCTCGAGGTTTTCGGGGTCTGCTAAGTTCTCCAAATGGAAAAATCTCTCCGCTTTTTCCACACCCTGCTGAGTGAGGTTTGCTGTTTTTTCTTTTTCATTTGCAACATAATCCCCTGTTTCCTGGGAATCCTCCTGCATGATTATGTCCATTTTTGAGAGTTCTTTTTCGGTTCCGCGTTTCAATTGGCGCACGAAATTATCACAAGCCTCATAAATTTTTGTAGACTTGCCGGAGGAACCTGATATGATAAGAGGAGTTCTCGCCTCATCGATAAGAACAGAGTCGACCTCGTCCACGATTGCGTAGTTGAGCTTTCTCTGGACAAGCTGCTCTTTGTAGATGACCATATTGTCTCTCAGATAGTCAAATCCAAGCTCGTTGTTTGTAGCATATGTGATATCGCAGTTGTACGCTTCCCTGCGGGCATCGGAATCCATACTGTTTAGTATGACACCCACCGAAAGTCCGAGAAATCTGTGGATCTGTCCCATCCACTCGGCATCACGGTTTGCAAGGTAATCATTGACGGTTACTATATGTACACCATCCCCGGTCAATGCATTCAGATAAGCAGGCAGAGTTGAAACAAGAGTTTTTCCTTCACCTGTACGCATCTCGGTTATACGGCCCTGATGAAGGATAACTCCACCTATAAGCTGAACCCTGAAATGTCTTAAACCTATTGTTCTTTTGGATGCCTCCCTGACTACAGCATAGGCTTCAGGCAAAAGCTGATCCAACGTCTCTCCTTTTTCAAGTCTTCCCTTGAACTCGTCCGTTTTTGCACGAAGCTCATCATCCGACAAAGCCTCCATCTGTGGCTCTAATGCTTCAATTTTGTCAACTATCGGATACACGCGCTTCAATTCGCGTTCACTGTGTGTACCAAAAATCTTTGTAATAAGTCCCATTTTGTGCGTCCTTTTTTATTGAGTTGAAATATATACAAACACTTCAAGACATTATATCATATTATGAGCATAGCCGCAAGACTATTTTTTCAAAGCATTTAACTGTCTCCCTCGAGCTCACTAAATGCCCTTTTTGCAAGTGGCATCGGAAACCCGCAACCTGTCAGGTATCTGATATGCTTTTGTTTTTCTTCAAATGTCAGATCTGCGGCAGGTACATTTTTCAGGCGTTTTGCAAGCCTTTCTTTCAGAGCACCGTACTCATCATCACTTGTGTACTCCGAAAAAGCCTCTTCCATATCGTAATCAGAAACTCCTTTTTCGCGGAGCTTGTACACGATCTCCATCCTGCTTTTGGTCGTTTTTTTGTACTCAACATAGTTTCTGGCGTACTTCACATCATTAAGGTAGCCGTAGCCCGCAGCGTAATCAACTGCGAAATCCGTGGCTTTTTGCGAAAAACCGGCTTTTGTAAGCTTTTCCTCAAGTCCGGCTCTCGTCCTGTCCTGATGCAGGAGCAGCTTAAGTGCTTTCGAAGCCGCCTGTTTACACTCCTGATCAGGAAAAATGTCCTGATTGTCAGATATCGTATTCATATATATCTACCAGCTCCTTGTCAGCTATCCTCTCCAGGAAATCATAGTATTTGTACAGCGTCTGCACGCCGTTTTCGAGGTGAAAATAATGTCCGATATACGGAACAAGCAGCACGATGAGCAGTCCCGAAAGAAGCATAAGCGCCGGCTGCATAAGCATCAGGTTAAACGGTATTGTGATCACCGTCGAGAGTCCGAAAAGAACCGTAACTATCAGGTGCACCAATCGCTCGTGCTGAAAAAATGCTATCTGCGTCGCGAGTCTTTTCATCTCTCTTTGGGCGGTCGCTTCATCTATCTGACTATTTTTGAGAAGCTCCCTGTAGTATGCAAGAGCTTTTTTCAATCTGTGTTTATACATCTGATCTCTCTCCTACCTCCCCTGGTCAGGCTTGTTTTGGTCATTTCTGTACTGAACAGGTGTCATGTTGTACTTTTTCTTGAACACCCTGCTGAAGTGCTCGGAATTTGGATACCCGATCGAAAGCGCGATATTCTCAACGCTCATCGATCCGTTTTTGAGCAATGTCCTTGCTTTTTTGAGCCTGATCGAAGTGATCATCTCTTTGAATGTTTTGCCACTCTTGTCATGGATGTACTTACTGATGTACGGCTCCGAGAGGTTCATTTTTGAAGCAAGTTCCTCAAGCGTAACTGTTTTGTAGTTTTCCTGCATGTAGTTCATCATTTTTATGAGGCGCTCGTCTTTGAGCTCTTCGTTGTTTTTCACGGAAGGAAGCTTGTTTACGCAAACTGCAAGTGCGTGGATCGCTGCAGTGATAGTATCCTCGTGGATCCCCGCACCCCAGTACACCGAGTTATCGCAGGTCACACTGACAAATGCTATGGCTTTCGACGATGAGCCTTTGGTAAGCGCGTGCTCCTCGTAGCTTGTCAGCTGATAGCTGATGCCGAAAAACTGCTTGATAGCGTTGCTGACAGCATCTATTCTTCCGTTTCCGTTTGCGTCGATCACAGTGTCTTTGTCTCCGCAGGTGATGGTAACACTTGCCATGATCCCGTCAACCTGCTTGAAATGGCATTCATTTATCTGGAATACAGGTGTCGGGTTGATGTAATTATCCGCAAATATCTCGTATATCCACTGAGGCGAGAGCTCCTTGTGCTCCTCGTCGGAGACATTTTTCATAAGGTAGCCAACCTCTTCTCTCATGCTCTCCGGAAGCACGATTCCGAAATTCTGCTTGAGGGTGTAGTTTACGCCGCCTTTTCCGGACTGGCTGTTGATCCTGATAACATCGGAATCATAGGTCCTTCCAACATCCTTCGGGTCAACCGGCAGATACGGCACAGACCATTTATCCGTTTTCCCGTCCTCTCTCCACTGCATACCTTTTGCGATGGCATCCTGGTGCGAGCCCGAAAATGCGGTAAACACCAAATCTCCTGCGTACGGCTGACGAGGAGGAACTACCATGCGGGTATAGCTCTCGTATCTCTGTCTGATCTCGGTCATATTTGAAAAATCAAGTCCCGGATCGTATCCATGTGAAAACATATTCATAGCGATCGTGACTATGTCGACATTACCAGTCCTCTCTCCGTTTCCAAAAAGTGTTCCCTCGATACGATCAGCTCCGGCAAGCACACCAAGCTCGGCAGTAGCAACACCCTCGCCTCTGTCGTTGTGCGGATGAAGCGAAAGTACAACTCCGTCTCTGTACTTCAGATGCTTGTGCACATACTCAAGCTGTGATGCGAACACGTGAGGCATTGCGTTTTCAACAGTTGTAGGGATATTGATGATAACCTTCCAATCAGGTGTCGGCTTCCAGATGTCGAGAACCGCGTTACATACCTCAACAGCGTACTCAACCTCAGTTCCCGGGAAGCTCTCAGGACTGTACTCAAATCTAAAGTTACCCTCTGTCTGATCAGCAAGCTCTTTTAACAGCTTTGCTCCGTCAACAGCTATTTTCAATATCTCATCCTTGTCTTTTTTGAAAACCTGCTCTCTTTGAGCAACGGATGTTGAATTGTAAAGATGTACAACAGCACAGGGTGCACCCTTGACAGCTTCAAATGTCTTTCTGATGATA
Source organism: uncultured Lachnospiraceae bacterium (assembly GCA_947166015.1). Classification (GTDB taxonomy): domain Bacteria; phylum Bacillota; class Clostridia; order Lachnospirales; family Lachnospiraceae; genus Eubacterium_F. The sequence goes on along the minus strand of CAMVCQ010000014.1, from coordinate 12,539 downwards.
TGCTCTCTCGCTTGAGTTAATACCTGAACTGTAACATCCTCAGGGATTTTGTTCTGTTCTATCAAAGCACGCATAAATTCGTACTCTGTCTCAGATGCAGCCGGAAAGCCAACCTCAATTTCTTTAAATCCAACTTTAACAAGCAGATCAAAATAGTCGAGCTTCTCCTGAAGGCTCATCGGCTCTATCAAAGCCTGGTTTCCATCTCTTAGATCCACCGAACACCATACCGGCGGTTTGGTTATCTCCTTTTTTGTAACCCAGTCGTATGTCACCTCGGGTGGCATGAAATACGGCGGTTCGTATTTTTCGTATCCTTTCATAAGTCTTTACCTCCGTTTCTCTTCTATGTGATGTTAAAAAATATCATTTTTGATGTTTTTTAATGTGATTGTATTGTAGCACCGATTATTCCGTATGTCAAGAGTTTTTGTTAAGAAAAATCAGATTTTATGATTTTTTTTAACAAAGCAATGAAAAAAGCCCCAAAATGGGACTTTTTTCACCTGTTGAATTGAGAATAATATAGGAAGACGTAACAACCGTAATCATTTATCGGCTTCGGACTTGGCTCCTTTTGCGGGAGCTTCCTCATCCTTTTCCTCTTCTGACCCCGAGTCCTTTGAAAGCATCTTGTCTCTGACTGCCTGCTCAACCTCATCAAAAATCTCAGGATTCTCTGCAAGAAACGTTTTGGCATTCTCGCGTCCCTGTCCTATCCTTTCGCCCTTGTAACTATACCATGCTCCGGACTTAACTATGATATCCTGTGATGCAGCCAGATCGAGCACATCACCCTCTCTTGAAATGCCTTTACCGAACATAATATCAAACTCTGCTTCGGTAAACGGCGGTGCAACTTTGTTTTTGACTATCTTTGCGCGAACACGGTTTCCGATCTTTTCACCTGCCTGAGACAGAGTCTCGATCCTGCGCACCTCAATCCTTACGGATGCATAGAACTTGAGCGCACGACCGCCCGTAGTTGTCTCCGGGTTACCGAACATAACACCGATCTTCTCGCGAAGCTGATTGATAAAGATAACAGTACAGTTTGATTTATTGATAACGCTGGTGAGCTTACGGAGTGCCTGGCTCATAAGTCTGGCCTGCAATCCGACATGGGAATCTCCCATATCTCCGTCTATCTCAGCTTTCGGTACCAGTGCTGCGACCGAATCCACGATCACGATATCCACAGCTCCCGAACGCACCATAGTCTCCGTGATCTCCATAGCCTGCTCACCGCTATCCGGCTGCGAGATGTAGAGATCATTGATATCTACTCCGATGTTTTTTGCATAGACCGGATCAAGCGCATGCTCTGCGTCGATAAATCCGGCAATACCACCGCGTTTCTGAACTTCCGCTACCATATGAAGCGCAACCGTAGTCTTTCCGCTTGACTCCGGCCCATATATCTCGATAACCCTGCCCTTCGGTACACCACCGACTCCGAGGGCGATATCAAGACTGAGCGAACCTGTGGGTGTCGATTCAACCTGAAGATGTGAGTTGTCTCCAAGCTTCATGATGGAACCCTGTCCATACTGCTTTTCAATCTGAGCGATCGCGGATTCCAATGCGCGAAGTTTGTTTGGATCCTTTTGTTTCATATCTGACATAATCTCCTCCGATCAGAACAGTCCCTGCACAACTGTTCGCTAATTTGTTTGATACACGAACACCCGTTCGCATATGTTTATATTACACAAAAAACATGACTTTGTCAATAGTTTTTTTGTTTTTTTGAGGGGAAAGGATCGTGTCGTTTCAAGACTGCCTGTCAGGTCGTGCACGATCCGATTTTCGTATCGCCATGCGAATGATGTCATGATAGCACACATTTTTTCGCCGGTAAAGTGTCGTTTATCCGGAATTCCAGGGCGTCAGACGCCCAAAAATCGGCGTGAGACGCCCAGCACCCCTCTCAAACTTACTGTTTATGCCAGCTCCCGGACATGCCATTTTGGGCGTCTGACGCCCATGGTATTTTTCAACTTTTTTTAAGCTTCCTATAATAATATAAAATGCTGCGGATAACTCCACAGCATTGTTATACTAACTCATCTTAAATGCCCATTTTTCAGGAAAAAATGCCCTTCAGGAAGCATTCATATCCTCTTTCGGTCTCAAACAGGTCTGCCTTACTGGTGAGCTCCCACGGTGCATGCATGTTCAGCACTGCTACTCCGCAGTCGATAACCTCCATTCCATAGAGCGCAAGGATGTATGCGATCGTTCCGCCGCCTCCGATATCGACCTTTCCAAGCTCCGCAGTCTGGTATGCAACCTTCTCTTTGTCAAGAACGCCTCGTATCCTTGCCATATACTCGGCATTTGCATCATTACTGCCTGATTTACCTCTGGAGCCCGTAAATTTATTGAATACCATTCCATGGCCTACCATAGCGGCATTTTTCTTTTCAAATACGCTCGCGTAGGTCGGATCGTATCCGGCACTCACATCCGATGAAAGCATCCTCGAATTTGCAAGGCATCTTTTGACCAGTCTCTCGTCATAATCCCCGGTCAGCCCGACAAGCTCTGCGACGGTGTTCTCGAAAAACTGTGATCTCATACCGGTTGCTCCGACACTTCCTATCTCCTCTTTGTCAACGAGCAGACAGCAGGTTGTGTACTCCGGTTTTTCCACAGCAAGCATCGCGCGAAGTGATGTATAAGCACACACCTTGTCGTCCTGTCCGTAGGCAAGGATCAGTGAACGGTCAAGTCCGGCCTCTCTGGCTCTTCCGGCAGGTACAACCTCGAGCTCAGCTGAAAGAAAGTCCTCTTCATCCACTCCGTAAATCTCATCCAATAGTTTAATTATGTTTTTCTTAACTGCATCTGATTTTTCTTTTTCGTCTTTTGTAGAATCAGGTAAAGGCTGACTTCCGATCAGGATATCCAAAGCCTCTCCTTCTATAAACTTGCTTGCTTTCTTGTCCATGATCTCTGATGCAAGATGCGGAAGCAGGTCTGAAATGCAAAATACCGGGTCATCTTCTTTTTCACCGATGCACACATCTATGACCGTTCCGTCATTTTTTACGATCACTCCATGAATAGCAAGCGGAAGTGCTGTCCACTGGTATTTTTTGATCCCTCCGTAATAATGAGTATCGAGGTAAGCAAACTCGGTATCCTCATACAACGGGTTTTGCTTGATGTCAAGTCTCGGGCTGTCTATGTGTGCACCGAGGATAGCCATCCCGTCCTCAAGCGGCTTTTTGCCGATGTTGTAGAGCACTATGGTCTTTTTCATATTGATGGCGTACACTTTGTCTCCCGCCTTGAGCTTTTTGCCTTTTTTGATAGCCTCATCAAGCGAGATATATCCATGCGCTTTTGCCTCTTTTTCAGCAAGCTTTACACATTCTCTCTCAGTTTTTCCTTCACTTATGAAGTTGATATAGTCCTTTGCAAGTGCGTCAACTTCCTTTAACTGTGCTTTTTTGTAGCTGTTCCAAGCGTTCGGTCTGTCCATTTTTGCAACCTCCATTTGTTAATTTTATTTTTGATTTATTCATCAAATTCCACAACGACATAAAACCCTCTGTCGTCCTCGCGAACTTCTTTCACAATGCCTTTTGTGGACTTTATGCGGTTTCTGAGCGTATAGTTTGCCGACATCGCAACAGCCGGAACTATAGTATAATAATAAGCGCTCGGCAGTACTCCTTCGGTGATCTCCACCTCATCACCTTCGCTCACGAGCCCCGGGCGCTCCATTTTGAACTCTTCACATCTCATAGTCTGTCACCGCGGCTTGTTTCAAATTTTTTCCGAAAAATAAGCTCTGAGTAGATCCTCTCATAGTCATCTCCGGAATCATCAAGCGTGATATCCATACTCACTGCGATATTGTTGAGTATCCTTGAATCAGCACCGCGCATATCCTCAAAAATCCTTATCCTGTCTGCGTAGTTTTCAGCATCCAGAAAATCCATCATTTTTTCTTCCATGTCCTTCTCAAGCTTGGGACTCTCGCCTGCTCCGACAGCCTTCGCACGACTGTATATGGAATCATCAAACTTTCCGGCATTCTGTGGCTGAGCGCCTCCCGATGACTGTTTGTCTTTCTCGGTCAGAGAATGATTGACATAATCGATCACATCATCCACATCGAGTCCATGCACCATACAAGCCTCAGCTATGGTCTCAACAGCAGCAGACGGGCAGCTCACACATCCCATCCCGCACTCAAGGAGTGCCATAAATGCCTCCGGATGTGCCTGCAAAAGGTCATTGATCGGCATATCGGGCGTAGCGTATATTTTTACTTCTTCTTCCATCTTGTATTTCTCCTTTGCTTCTTGCGCTTGATCCAAACAGCGTTAGTTGTATCAAACAAAACCCATTATACTCCTTTGCTTTTCAAAAATCAATACGAAGTAGCCAAAAGGCTGAGTAAATTTACTGCAGTCTTTGTGTGACAGCGTATCACGTTGAGATACTCTCATTATCTACCTGCCGTACAAACTCAAACAGACGGCCGCTTGATCTATCAAGCGACCGCCTGTTCCGGTACGTGGCCTTCCATTTATGGATAGTGATTTCCGGCTGTTTTTTTGCTCATCATTTAACCTTAACACTGATGGTCTTTGATGTCTTTTTGTATTTTCCTTTTGCTGCAACTGTTACTTTTACCTTGTATGTGCCTTTTTTTGCACCTTTTTTCATTGTTACTACACCCTTTGTGGATACCTTTACATACTTTTTGGATCCTTTTGTAACCTTGTATGTAACCTTTCCACCGCCCGAAGACTTGATCACTGAGAATGTCTTTTTGGACTTTTTGAGTGTTTTTGCTTTGTAGGTCTTTGAAGTATTTTTGAATACTACTGACTTTTTCGCTGTTGACTTTGCTGTTACTACAACCGTTACTGTCTTTGTAGCCTCTTTGTAAACTCCGTTTGCCTCTGCTGTCACGGTGATAACCGCAGTTCCTGCGCTAACGCCTGTGATCGTTCCGTCTGCTGCTACTACTGCTATGCTCTCATCATCACTTGCGTATGTGATAGTCTGGCCCTCTGCGGTTGCTCCTGCAGATACTGTGCTTCCGGCTACTACAGATACCTTGTTTGCTGCAACCTTCAGCTCTGAATCCTTGAGTGTTCCGTACTGAACCTCTACGTACTCAGGCTCCGGTGCTTCTGATACATCATTTGCAGCTCCTACTACCTTTACATATATTGTGCCGCTCTTGCCGTTATCTTTGTATGTGACCTCACCTGTTGTTGCATTGAGAGTCACATCGTACTGTGCCTCTGTTCCAATGCTTCCGAGATCTACAAATCCAACTCTTTGCTGCTCTTTTGTATCATTTGATGTTGCTCTTCTTGCAAGTGTAGGATATGTAAGTGCATTGTCATAATCAGCTTTTGCATTTACTTTTCCGGTGAGCTTCTCTGAGTTTACTACGATAGGAGCTCCTGTTACAGTGATATTGTTGTTGATATTCTTGTCAGATACAGTTACTGCAAATGTCACTGTTGCATCCTTGTCGATAAATCCAACATCAGGTTTTGCGTTTACTGTCACTGTTGCAGTTCCTGCTTTTAATGCAACGAGCTTTCCGTCCTCGTATTTTACGACTGTTTCATCGCTTGATGTGATGCTTACCAGGCTTTCTTTTACATTTGCATTTACTCCAAATGCCATCTCTTTTTTGTCCTTTGTCGAGAGCTTGATAGCGTCTCCTGCTTCATTTCCGGGAGCGTATGTATCAACTCCGGTAACCTTTGCACTTGCTCCTCCGATAAACTCTCCATCTCCTGATGAAACGTCTACAGAAACGAGACTTGCTTTTTCCTCATTTACAATGATCGTTATATCTGCTGATTTAGCAGCCTGTCCGGTCTCTGTGTTCTCGGGGATGCTCACTGTTACGACCGATGTTCCTTTGACCGGTTTTCCGTCAACTGTTTTTGCAGCGATAGAGCCGTCATTTCCGAGAACAATGTTTGTTCCAGATTTAAGTGCATATGATGCATTTTTCCCGTTATTTGAGTATGCAGTGATCTTTGCCGAATCATCTATGTTGTCAAGGAAGATCACGGGATCTTTTGCCTCGCCGTCGAGCTTCCAAGCTCCGTCATAGGTATATACGCTTTCATCGATGTTTGCATAGATCTCAGTTTCAGCGATCACACTCACATAGAATCTGAAGATTTTTGAGTCTTCATTCAGATACAGTGACATCTGTGTTGTTCCTGCTTCAACTCCGTGGAATGTAAATGTATCCGTTCCTGCATCGTAGGTCACTGTAGCTACCGAAGGATCTGAATTTATGTATCCCGAATGAGTCGTGTCTGTTGCTACTCCGATCGAGTCTACATTTGTTTTTATATTCATTGCGCTGAGCTTCGCTGTAACATCTCCGCCTGCAACTACATTTAATGTACCTCCGTCAGCGATCTCTTTGTCAGCGCTGTCAAGTACCTTGAAGTATGATTCCTGAGCATCTACCTTTACGGAGATTATCTGATCCTCAGTTGCTCCGTCAGATGAATGAAGGGTTATTTTTGTTGTTCCTTCTTTTAATGCTTTTACATTGATGTTTGCGTTTGCGTCATCAACCTGAACTGAATTTCCCCAGGCTGTCGTGTCTACCTTGCCTTCACCGAGCTTAGCTTTCAGCGCTGCGATATCTGCCGCAGCTTTCTCGTTTACTTTTTCAGCGTTATCTGCGTACTTGAGCGCCGAGTCAAGCGCTACACCTGCGATCGTCGGATCCTCAACCGTCGCCGTTACATTGGCGCCTATCATTGTTGCGAGTCCGTCTGCTTTGAATGAATTGTAGATCTCTCCGCCGAGATTGAAGCTTACTGATGTGATATTACTTATCTTGCCCTGTTCAGCTGCTTTTGAAATCTGTGTTGCTGCCGGGAATGCAACCGGTGCTGCCGTAAATGCCATTCCTGCTGCGAGTGTGAAAGCGAGTGCCTTCTTTGCTGTTCTTTTGATCATAGTTTCCTGCCTTTCTGAAGAATTCCTTTTCTTCCAAATAGTTTTTGTTTACGGGTTACTCTTTACATTCACAGCAGTCACTTTGGCCGGTCGCGCTGCTGTCAAGGTCGTTTGTTTTTTGTCTATGGTCGTATGGTAACACGCGAAAATGGCAGGATTGGGGAATTTTTATATCAAAAAAATGTAATTTACGCGTCAGATTTTTTGCACATTTTTGTCTAAAATCGGAACATTTTTCGTCAAAAAAATGTCAAAAAGTCCTTGAAAAATTCGGGATTCATAGTATAATTGAATTGTGTGCCAACCGGCACGAAACAGCAATCATTATAAAGGGAGGATATTCATATGCAGTATGAAAAAATCGTAAACATCATCACAAACGAAAAAGCGGGATCCGATGACTGGCTGTACAGCTCAGGAATGGGGAGGATCCTCAACAAACACGACATCCACATCAGCCTCGTAAAAGCTGATGACAAAGATCTCGGTCTTCCTAAGCCTGACAGCAGACTCAAAGGCGCTTATGAGCAGGCGATCGAGGACACCATCACATACAGGCTTTACTACAACGACATCCTCGTAGAGCCACTCAGATTTGTAAAGATTGCAGGAAATGATGCATATGTTCCATGCCCATACTATTACTCACTCAGCCGTTTCGGTGGCGTCAGCGCCACAACTCTTGAACGGGCAATCGGCCTTGTGATCAACCCAGGCATCAGCAAAACAGAGTATTTCGGGTATCTCGAGTCGATCCACATCTATGTCGATGACGCCGACAGAAACAATGCCATGAAAGAGTGGATGTCAAAACAGTGATCGTTTAACTTCCATATAGAAACACAAAAATGCGACCGCTTCGGCGATCGCATTTTTTTATTATTCTCTACAGTAGTTTTTTCTGTTTTTTTACTGCTCTCATACTATATTTTTTTCCGCGCACACTACCCGCTCACTCATTATACAAATGATACTCCTCTCTCTGCGCGTCAGTGAACTTTTCACCGCCAACCTTGTCTTTTGCCATTTTTATAAGCTCGGTTGCGGAGTACAGCCTGAACCTGTAAAGCATATCCTTTCCATCAAACGAAACCACTCTGCCGTCCGGCGTCATCGTGACAAAGTCGGGAATCTCTCCCACTATCTCGCGGCTTTTTTTGTCATACAGATACGCCATATTTGAGCCCGAGTTTCCGGCGCCGTCTGATTCGCTCTGTCTGATCATCACCGCAAAATACGGACTCTCATCCGTTGTCTGGACACCGTAGATGCTTCCCTCCATTTTTTTCAAGTCAAGCACCTTTTCCCAGGTGTCCATATCATAAACACTGTTGTAATCATTCAAAAGATATCTGTTGTTGTCAAAAAACATAACGCAGGAGTACGCACCGGCTTCTCCCTCGCACACAACTGCCTTTTTGACAATGTCATAAGCAAACCATCTGTCCTTGGCCTTGTTTCGATAGAATATCAGATTTCTCTTGGCATTGAAGCTGTAGAGCACCGCATCGGGCAGGTCGACATTTTCCGTAGTGCCGTTGGAATAAACGATCCTTATCGAATCATCGTTTCCAAAAATGTCCGCACCGTTTATATCAACTCCCCTGTCAAAGCCATCCGGAATATCGATTTCCCGGACTTTTTTTCCGGTTGCAGCCTCATACTCGATCACTTTTTTCCCTTTTGACAGATACAGCTTTTCTCCCGTTTCTTCATAGAAATAAAACGAATCCTCACCAAACTCCATCGTCTTTTCAAAAGACTTCATCAAAAAATGCGCATTTGTATAGAAGCCGAAGTCCTGCACGCAAAAGTAGTCCCTGTTTTTCACATCGAGAGAGAGATCATCAAAGCCCTCATATCCGATCGCATCAAGGTCCGCGTCCGCCAACTGAGCAAACTCCACTCCGTCGAAAAGCGAGAGCACATCTCTGTTTCCTGAATGAAGCCCAAGTCCAAACCCCTCACAGTTTCCCGAAAAAGCGGGATACCATTTTTTCGGCGTAAATCTCTCAGCCGATGCGAGTTTCAGGCTGTCCACTCCATCCTCGACCTCATCACTTTTTCTGTAGATCCTGATGTGTTTGCCCCAATAATCCCTCATACAAGCATACTTAGCATCCACATTCATCATATAGCACGCAGTCTTGTCACCGGCTGGCGTGCCTATCGCCTGTTTGCCCGACTCGGTAAAAATGTTCACAGAGCCGTCTCTGCACGTGATCGCCACAAGATCTTTGCCCGTGATCACTGATACGACATTTGATGAGAAAAGCTTTTCCCAGATTTTTTTGCCTTTTTTGTGTTTGCAGTCCACCTCAAAAACTCTGTTATCATGGTAATAATACACCGTCATTGCGTCTGAAACCGCCATAGACTGGACATCCCAGTCCGTATTGCACAGATACCCCTCATCGGCATCAGATAAGTTGTAGTACACTATGTGCTTGAGGCCGTCTTCGGAGTCCTCCTGCAAAAAGCAAAGTCTGTTTTTGTCTATAAACCTCACATCCGAGGCCTCACCCGGTGTCTGTATCATAGCGTTTTCACCGGTTTTCAAATCAATGGTTATGATACCAAACATCCCCTCCGCCTTCGCAGAGAGAGCAACCATATTTTCATCCGGAGATATCTGCCCAAGCGTGTAATTCATATCCTTGCCTATCTCACAGCTTATGATCTCCTCGCCACCGCTGCCGTACTCGTACAGATATCCGCCATCATAGTCAACCGCCACAACCACATCGGAGTTTACTCCCGTCCTGATCTCAGAGACCGGTTTTCCGGTGTATACAACCTTCGTGGTTTCGGGTTCAACTACTTTCAACCCATCCTCCGAGGCAAAGATGACATTTTTCCCATCTTTTGAGAACTTCGCACCGACCGAAGCCGAATGATAGCAGCTTCTGTTAAGCGGCACAAGCACTTCATTAAAAATGCTCCGACCGTCAGTCAGTCTGTATACCCTGACCTCTCTGTCCAGCATGTTTCCGGCAGCATAGGTGTATCTTTCCACCAAAAGAGTATCCCCCGCGGGGCTTACCTCCGTCCTTACATCAAATGTCTCCCCCTCAAAGTCAATCGAGTCAAACACCCTGTAGCCATCCGAGTGATCATAGACTCCAAGTGCTTTTGTAAGCGAAGTCATAGCCTGTGAAACATACGGTCTTTCAGGGGTTTGCAGATCATCAGGCAGAGCCTGCAAAGATAACTTTATAGCGGTTTTCGGATCACCGTTTGCGTAGGCTTCATCAGCGTACTCGGACAGATAATACGACTCACCCTTCAACGTGTCCTGCATAGACTTGTCCAGGGCATCATAGGCGTGATTTAGTTCAATATTTTTTGCGAGTATCACGGCAAGAACGCCGATAAGAATGCAAAAAGCCGCAGCGGATGAGCCCAGTACAAAACGAAGTCTCCTCAACCTCTGACGGTTTTTCAGATCATCATAGTTTACTTTCAGCATCGAAGAGAAAAACCTGAAGCGTTCATTTTTCAGGTTTTTGTATATCTCTTTTTCGGACTCTGCCCTGATATCCACAGCCAGCGGCTCGATATGGACAGTTTTTCCGTCTCTTTCAATCGTTGTAAGAATATCCGGAAAGCTCTCGTCAGGCTCTCCCTCAGCGAGGATCACGATTATATGATCGCGGTCGTGATCCTTCAAAAAGTACTCTATCTCTTCCAGGCACCAATGAGACTCCTTGTACCTTTTTGTACAAACAACGATCAGCCATTCCGTCTCATCGATCGCTTCCTCTATCGCCGCCGACAGATCGCTCGAAGCCTGCAGCTCGTCCTCATCGCGAAAAACTCTCCCGAAGCGGGTTTTGCCTGTCTCTTTGGCTATTTTTTTCGGAATTTTCCAATTCTCGATATACGATGCAACTTTTTTTGCAATCTGAGCATCAAGCCCTTCATGCCTGTAGCTGACAAAAGCCGCATATCTCATAGGTGAACTCCTCCCTTACACTCTGTCGTATGTTCTGTCAAAAATGTCCCCTTTGATGACATATATATCGTGCATATCATCCTCTCTCACAGCGAGGTAATCTCCGACATTCCCCAGGTAATACTTATCCGGATCCCACGATGTAAACACCTTCACCGGTTTTTCAAGTTTTCTGGCAAAAATGCTCACCTCGCCGGTAGTCACACAGCCTTTCATAAGGTCTTTGAGCTGATAGAATTCTCCATATACATTGTCCCTGATCACCGGCTTGTAGTCAGCCTCTATCTCGGGTTTTTCATCAATAAGCTCGTAGCTTGAACGGAATTTTTCCTCTCTGATCGGATAAACCTCACCGTCTATACCTATCATCAGATACAGATCATCTGACACTATCTGATTTACATCTCCCTCAAGTGTACGGATAAGTATCGGCGTACCTTCTTTTACGACATCGCTCGCTTTTACATATCCGACCTTTACCGGAAGCTTGACGAATTTTTCCATACCGGTGATGTCGATGTCATAGTCCTTTGCGTAGATGATATCAAACATCGTGCTATACATATACAGCCTGTTTCTCAGATAATCAGTGAGATTGTCATAGTCTTTTATGTGGTTTTTGAAGCAATCCGCAGATATAAATCCACCTGCTTTATTTATATGGCCACCGCCACCGCCGATCCCCTCGCACATGAATTTTGCAAGCTCGTTTGCCTTCACGACCGGCACACACGCCCTGACAGACAGCTTGTATCCGCCCTGGTTGCGATTGTACGCCACACACATATCAACCTCATCAACCTGTATCACGAAATCGCTGATGATGCCGAGGATATTGGGATCGCACGCCTCAGCCTCTATCACCGAATACCTGTATATATCCGAGAACACCTGTGAGTTAAGCGCCCTCGAAGCTACTCCTAATTCTTCTATAGAAAGGTTTGTATTTATAAGTCGAAATATAAGCTCCTCGTCTTTTTTTAGCATATCTCTCATATCCCTATCCATCGGGTGAAACAGCTCCTCAAAAGCATTGCTGTCCGTATAGAGTCCGTAGTAGAGTGCAGTCGAGAGCTGACTGTCCTCCTCTATATCATACCCCTCCTGCACAAGCATATCCCAGACTATAGTCGAGCAGGATGCGAGATTACTCCTGATATAGCAGTCATCATCAGGATCGCGGTCGCTCTCGTGATGGTCTATCACGGCAACTTTTTTTGCATCAAAATGCGTGACATTGCTCTCGCCATACCTGCAGTCAACCGTTATCAAAAGGTCACACTCAGGAAGCGTCGCTGCGTACTCCACAGGAATCTCAAGCTTCTCACACATCATTTTTAGATTCGGCTTTGTAATCCTGTTTGGTCCGCCATAGATAAGCGAAGTCTCAATGCCCTTCGACGAATAATACTTAAAAAGAGCATACCCTGATGCAAGTGCGTCTGCATCAGGGTTATCGTGACATTGGATACAAATTTTTGAATAGCTTTCGTACTTTGACAAAAATGTCCTGCTCATAAATCTCTCCGTTTCTGATCGTGCTACAACGTTACTACATCTTTGCTACGACTACCTTCTTTCCCTGTCCTTTGTTTTTGAACAATGACTT
>CAMVCQ010000013.1 GCA_947166015.1 uncultured Lachnospiraceae bacterium | reverse complement strand
TCCCAACGAGTATGAGGTATGGGAAAAGGGATTGATGGAAGCTCGCGATGATGAGAGGGCTGACTGGACGGATATATCCTATATTGATCCGATCGTTGAGGAGGTAAGCAGCGAAGTAATGTGACAAAACGGCGAAGGCTGAGAAGTTTTTGCGAGCTTTATATCAAACTCGGGAATCGGTACCGGTATGATTCACAACAATGATACTCAACGAAACAAGCAGCAAAGCCGGGATATAAATCCACCCTACTATCGATGATTCGCCAAGAATGATCATTGAAAGAATCACTCCCGCTACAGGCGTTACAAAGCCATATACAGCAATCTTTGACACATCATTTTTCTTCAGAAGCAGCCCCCAAAGTGTATATGCTACACTGGAAACAAGTGCTAAGTAAATCAGTACGATGATCCCAAGTCCCAGATTGGAAAAATCATACAAAACAATCCCGTCTCTTCCGATCACTCCGACAACAGTCATAACCAATCCACCAAACATAAATTGATATCCGCTGAGCATGACCGTATCATGATCTTTTGAAAACTTTTTTATCAGATTTGATGAAACACCATAGCTGAGGGCAGTAAGGATGATCAAGCCGTCGCCCAGGAGATTGAACGTGATATCTTTTCCATCAAACGAGATCAAAAATACTCCTATCACTCCCAAAATACAACCTATTATTTTTTTTGAGTTTAGCTTTTCTGATTTGAAAACAAGGCTGGCTACAATTATCGCAAAAACAGTATTTAGCGAGTTGATGATCGCTCCGTTAACTCCGGAAGTATGTGCGAGTCCAACATAAAAAAATATATACTGTCCTATCGTCTGAAATAAACTTAAAACTATAAATAATGGAATCTCTTTAGCTGTGGGGAGGATGAGCTTTTTTCTCTGTATACTTCCAAACACTATCACAAGAAAACCCGCCAAAAAGAATCGTAGTCCGGCATACTCTATGATCCCCATCGTATCCGAGCCTGCGATCCCCCAGTACTCATATCCGATCTTTATTATAGGAAATGCACTTCCCCAAAGAATGCAGCAAAAAGCAGCTACAAGCATTGTTTTTACTTTAACGCTCAACGAGATACCTCCGTCAGAATTAATCTATCCGTAAGTCTATCACTTCTTCCTGCAATTGTAAAGAATAATAATTTATATTAAAAAAACGTAAACCTTAAAGAGTTTTTTTAAAAATGATATCCGAAAAAGCCAAAAGATTCGCTTTTGTCACTTCAACTACACTAAAAATGAAGGATTTGCAGATTGACAAGGAAGGGAAAACGTGATATTGTTAAAAACAAATAAATAATAAGGAGAGTGCTGTTTGAAAAAGTACAACACACTGGAGATTGTCGGATAACCGGGAGGTTTGAAGATGATCGTACAAACCAGATTTTTTAAGCGAAGCGTTGTAAACAGACAGGAGCGGGAAGGGATTTTCCTGCTCCTGTGTTACGTTTGAAATAATAAAGGAGCTGGATATGCTTACTTATACATCTGTTAATTCATATTATCGGACCAGATTTGGATGCAAGGTATATAAGGTTTCCATCAATGCCGGTTTTACATGTCCGAACCGCGATGGAACCAAAGGTGAAAATGGTTGTATATTTTGTTCGCAAGGTGGATCAGGCGAGTTCGCCGGTGATCCAAAACTTTCCGTGACTGAGCAGATCGAGCAGGGTAAAAAGCTCGTCGAAAAAAAGAATAAAAATGGAAAGTATATAGCTTATTTTCAAGCGTTTACCGGCACCTACGCCCCGGTTGACAGACTCCGAAGATTATACGAAGAAGCTATCTCCCACCCGGATATCGTGGCTCTTTCCATAGCGACGCGACCGGACTGTCTGCCGGAGGATGTGCTTGATCTGTTGGATGAAATAAACAAGATAAAACCGGTTTGGGTGGAGTTGGGACTTCAGACTATTCACGAGCGGACTGCTAACTACATACGTCGGGGTTATCCGTTATCTGATTATGACCGGGCAGTAAAAGAATTGAAAAAAAGACAGATCGAAGTGATCACTCACGTGATAATCGGCCTTCCGGGGGAAACAAAAGATGATATCAAAGAAACCGTGTCTTATGTTGTAGATAGTGGAGTGAACGGTATCAAGCTTCAGCTTCTACATATACTTGAAGGGACAGATCTTGCAGAAGAATTTCATCAGGGACATATAGATGTACTTGAACTGGAGGAATATGTTGACCTGGTAAAAGAATGTGTCGCGTTGATACCTCCACGGGTAGTTATACATCGCATCACCGGTGATGGTGATAAAAAGTTACTAATCGCACCACTTTGGAGTGCAGATAAAAAGAGAGTATTAAATCGACTTCGTTTAGAGATAAGCCCTATTTGTTTTAAGAGGAACTTGACATAGCCGTACGACTATATTATAATGTTGTTGGATCAATATAGTCGTACGGCTATTTTTTGTATTTTTTAAGTCGGTGCATCCATGAAAAGCCCATAACATAGTGATTTACTTGGGTCACGTAGGAATAGAAGGAAACATATTATGAGAGTGAGGAAACTATATGAAGATTAGTGATACTGCCTCTTTTGGGAAAGCAGTGAAAAACAGGCGCAAAGAGCTTGGCTACACTCAGGCATACTTATCCGAATGTAGCGGACTTTCAGCGAGCTTTTTGTCAAATCTCGAGAATGGCAAGGAGACAGTTGAACTTGGTAAGGCAATCAGAGTAGCGCAGCTTTTAGCTATGGATATTATTCTTGAAACGAGGTGAGTGATATAAATCTGTCTGTATATATTGAAATAAACGGAAAAAAGCATCTTGTGGGAAAAATCTCCGGCGACTCCTCTGAGGATGCAGTATTTTCGTATGATGAAACATATATAAAGAGCGATAATGCGCCTATTTCTGTTTCGCTTCCGATTCAAAAAGAATGCTTTTCTCCGGAAAAAACTCAAGTGTATTTTTCCGGTTTGCTTCCTGAAGGTTTTATTAAACGAGAGGTGGCAAGACAACTTAAACTTCAACAGGATGATTATTTAAGCATTATTTCTGTACTTGGAAGAGAATGCATTGGCGCGATTCAGATTCTTGAAGAAGGGTCATCGCTCGAACCGGCTTCATATGAAGAATTGTCTATTGATCAAATCAAGCGTCTGGCAAAAGAAGGAGCTACGCACGCTGCAGGGATATTAACTAAAACACATATTTCACTAACCGGAGCTTCAGGTAAAGTTGGATTGTATTACGATGATATTTCAAAAAAATGGTTTCTTCCCCATGGTGAAGCTCCCAGCACACATATAATAAAACAAAGCCATGTTAGGTTAGACAATATAGTAATAAATGAACAGCTTGTAATGTTGACCGCAAAAAAACTCGGAATCAAAACAGCAGCATCTGATGTAATAAAACCTGAGGAAAACAATGATAATACTCTGCTTTTTTCAACAAAACGATATGATAGAACAATGGACAAGTCATTGTTAAAAATAGGAGATCATATCCGACCGTATCGGCTTCACCAGGAGGATTTTTCTCAAATGATGGGCATTTCTTCTGATGACAAATATGAAAAAGAAAACATGGGATACTTAAAAAACATTTTTGATATTATCAGACAGAATTCTTATTCTCCAATAGAAGATCAAAACGAATTATGGGATCGAATTATTTTTAACTATCTTATTGGAAATACAGATGCACATATCAAAAACTTTTCAATCATATATGATAAGAATCTCTGTCGAAAAAAACTTGCCCCGGCTTATGATATGATCAGTACTGTTGTATATGATGAAAGCACAAGAGATATGTCATTTTTTATAGGGGGAGAAAAATCACTCGACAGGATTAATAGTGCTTGCTTGGAACGGGCAGCTTCCGAGGTGGGTATTGGAAAAAAACTTGCCATACAAAGATATGATCGTTTAAGAAAAGAAATAAAAACAGCGTTGCAAGAGTCAAAAAACGATCTTATAAGAGCCGGTTATAACACAGCGGAGCAGGTTTATGACCGCATAATGGAAAGAGGTATGATATCATAGTTGACATCCTGTTTACTATAGTGTTTTGTATAATCCCGTTTCGTTATTTCCACGGTCGGGCTTTCTTGAGCCAGCCCTGTTCTTCCCAATAAACGCGCTCGGATTCATCTGATCCCATGCCTTTACTTTGCATTAGTCGCATGAGGCTGAACAAAAATTTGATTTTTAATCCAACATGTACTTTTGATTTTTGAAGCCCATTTGCAAGCTTATTTATCTTATTTTCTATTTTTTCTTTTTTCTTTTCCGACACCTGATCCCAGCTTGCGGCCTGTACAGCGATCCCGTATTGTTTTACATATGGCACTCCCCAATACTGAAGTGCTGTTGCAACATCTTTTGTTGCTGATTTTGCACCGGATCCTGCAGCTGTGGAAATCACCACTGCTTTTTTTGAAAACATACATTTTCTCGGTCTGTGTGGCATCCAGTAAGTGAAAGACAGATCAATAAATGCCTTCATAGGTGCTGACGCACGCATGCAGTACGTAGGCGTAGTAAAAATAAGTACATCCGCTGCCTCGACCGCTTGCATTATCACATTTTTCTCCTCATAGTAAGGGCATTTGGTTTCATCTTTTGTGCATGTATAGCATCCTTTGCAAAAATGATTAAGCGCTCGTGGCAAAAAGAATTCTGTTATCTCAGCGTTCGAAATTTTCTCCGAGAGCATTTTTCCGATGTTGTATGAGCTTCCCTTGTGGTCCTGTCCGTGAATAATAGTAACCTTCATTTTTTTCATCCCTTTCCATAATTTTTATTGAATTGTTTTATGTGATTTTCCAAAAGAATAATTGCTTCCGGTTCATAATTCGGATCCCTGTCGCATACGGTTAGCAGGGTGTATATAGTCGAATAAAACTCCGTCGCCAACAGCTTCGGATCTACATTTTTTATCTTTCCGGATTTGATCAATAGTTCAAAAAGTCCCGTTTGATACTCAATAGGATCCTGATAAAAAAGCTTCGTATATACGCTACCCAGTTCAGCATTTCTGAACTGCTCCAGAGTAAGCATCTTTCGAAACCGGGATTGATATGAATCATGCAGAAAGAATAAAAATAATCCCTTTCCGGCTTCGATGAGTGCATCCTCGTTGATGTTTTCATATATTGATGCGTCTGCCTGTGTATCAGAGCCATTGATTCCGAGGTTTGCCGCACCTTCTGAATACCTCTCGGACATCTCAAGTATCAGGGCATCAAAGATCTCTTGTTTATTCTTGAAATGCTTGTATAGCGATGGTGCCTTGATGCCGACCGCATCCGCAATGTCTCCAACATACACGTCGCCATACCCGCTTTCGGAAAACAGCGTCAACGCTTCGTCCAGGATTCGCTCTCTGGTTGTCATCCGATTATCCCCTCCCGTGTTGGCTAATTTGATTTAGCCTTATTATAAGCTAATTTCAATTAGCTGTCAAGCGTTTTTTAAAAATGATATCCGAAAAAGACAAAAGATTTGCTTTTGTCACTTCAACTACACAAAAAATGACGGATTTGCAGATTGACAAGGAAGGGAAAGCGTGATATTGTTAAAAATAAATGAATAATAAGGAAAAGGATGGTCACATCATAGGACAGAATGTGTTTGCAAAAACGATCATCGAAGCAGATGACGGAAGAGATTTTCCTGCTCCTGCTTTGTAATTATCATTCTTTCGTTAATATTTTTGTACATAAGGAGATAATAAACAATGAGAAAAGAAATAAGTATAACTGATATCAAAGGAATACATATCGGTCAGACTGAAAATGTCGAGGCTGCGACCGGACTCACGGTCATCATCAGTGAGCAGGGAATGGGAGCAGGACTCGATATCAGAGGAGGAGGGCCGGCATCCAGGGACAGTGGGCTTTTAGATCCACTGACAGCAGCTGATGTCGTCCATGCGGTAGTTCTCGGTGGTGGAAGTGCATTTGGTCTTGGTGCTTCAAATGGAGTTATGGAGTACTTAGAGAAGCGAGGCATCGGTTTTGATGTAGGAGTGACCAAGGTGCCTTTGGTCGTGCAGTCGGACATTTTTGACCTGACGGTAGGAGATAAGGATGTGCGTCCGGATCCTGATATGGGATATGAGGCGGCCAAAAACGCGATGGAGAGCCCAAACTATAAAGACGGTAACTATGGTGCGGGTTGTGGTGCCACAGTAGGAAAGATATCCGGTATGGATACCTGTATGAAAACAGGCATAGGCAGTTATGCGATAGAGATAGGTCCGCTTCAGATAGGTGCTATCGTTGTGGTTAATTCACTCGGTGATATCTATGATTGGAGGACAGGGAAAAAGATCGCCGGGCTGCTCACGGAAGATAAAAAAGGATTTCGCGATACTGTCACTCTCATGGAGGGGAGCATAGATGTTCGTGAGAACAAGTTTGTGGATAACACAACCATTGGTGCGATCATAACAAATGCGAAGTTTACGAAATCGCAGCTATGTAAGATTGCAGGGATGACACACAATGGATTTGCCAGGTCTATCAGGCCGGTTCACACAACGGCAGACGGAGACAGTATATATGCGCTCTCGACGGGAGATGTGAACGCTGATATGGATTTGGTCGGAACGCTTGCGGCAGAAGTCATGAGTGAAGCTATTACTCGTGCGGTTTACAGTGCAAAATCCGCATATGGCTTTCCATCTGCTAATGAAATTACTGGAGATTGAAAATATGAAAGATCAGAGTAAGCCGAAAAACGACAAAATGAATGATGTTGCAACGATTATGGGAATCATCGTTTGCGCGGGCATCTTCGGCTGGATTTACGAGACACTGTTTTATATGTATAACTATAATGGTCTGTTCATCATGAGAGGCTCAGGTTTCGGACCATGGATTGACATCTACTGTCTGGGTGGCTTGCTTATATACTTTTCCTGCCGAAAGCTGACGAAATGGCCGTGGCTGGTATTCCTGATGAGCGGTGTGCTCTGCGGGACGCTTGAGTATGTTGCAGGATTCATACTGGATCGCATTAACGGTGGCTATTGGGGTTGGGACTACAACACTGAAAAGTTGAACTTCGGCAATCTGGATGGTTATATCTGCCTGCGGTCTATTATTGTATTTGCGGTGTCCGGCTGCATATTGTTTTATTTGATTCTTCCCGGGCTCGGGTGGCTACAAAAAAAGATCGGTGAAAAGGCATTTTCTCGAATTTTTGTGGTTCTGGGCGTGATTATCATAGTCGACATCGCCTACAGCGACATCGCAGGCTATATGTTTGGATTGCCGAACGCTTCGCAGCTTTACAGCCAACTTGGATGGGTTTTACCAAAATAAGAAAAGTGAGAAACAACGAGTTAACAACAAGATCGGAAGAATTATATGGAGGTGATCTTACTGAAGAAAGTCGCACGAACAATTGTGTTATCGACGTGCTTGGTGATCATGTCATTATTCATCAGGAGTCAGATAAGTCAAACGATGATATCATCAGCGGCGGTCAAATACTATTTGATGAGCGGAGGCTATGTAGGATTTGATGCATCAAAAGGCAGGATAACAAGTGTCCCCAAAAAAATAGGCAAAATTCCATCTACTGTAGGTGGGAAAAAGGTTAAGATCATAGGAAGATATGCATTTCAGGGGTGCAGTAAACTAAAAAAAGCTGTGATTCCGAGCTCAGTAAAAAAGATAGAAAATGGAGCCTTCTACAAGTGTTCCGGGATAAAATCAGTTACTATTCCGAAGAAGGTGAAATCCATAGGTGAGTATTCGTTCGGTTACTGTAAAAAGCTTTCAAAGGTGATTTTTAAAAAAGGATCAAAAGCAAAGTTTAAGTGCAACGAGGCATTTTTCGGATCGACAAAGATCAAAACAGTCAGCAATAATCCAAACTCGACGTGGAAAAAAAGGATTACTTCCGAAAAAAAAGCATTGAAAAAATTGCAAAAAATATACAAAAATACCCCGGAGTATTTTTTAAGCGAGAGAGCTGTAAGTGCGGTTTATGATATCAGCTCAGTTACCAAAGAACAATGGGATGTGATAAAAACAAAGGCTGAAAAAATCACAAAGGGTTGCAAAACTCAATATGAAAAAGCCAAGGCAGTTGACAAGTGGGTGGAGAACTATCTATGCTATGATTATGATAAAAAAGCAAACGATGGGGAACGGGAACAAAACCCATACAAGCTGCTTACATGGAAAAAATCAGAGCACCATCAGATAGATGTATGTACTGATTGCATAGGGTATTCGATCTTAACTTATGCCCTTTTGAGGGAAGTCAATGTACCTAGTGTGATCCTTTATTATATATCAGATGCCGGCGGGGTTAGACACGCCTGGAACGCTATATGCTGTGATGGCAAATGGATATGGACAGACGCAACAGAAACAAAAAACGGAAGATCATTTTTTGATGCCGGAACTGCCGGTATAGTATGTGATGATGATCATTCCAGGATAGATCAGATCAATAGGACACAACTGAGTAGTTTTGGAGATTAAGGAGGCTGTCATGAAGAAAAAATCTTTTTTTGTAGTTTTGTTATTTTTATTACTCTTCTCATGCCCGATCATATGCTCCAGTAGTAACTCAAAGGCTGCTGTAAAGTATTATAAAATAAGTGGAAAATGGGTTGGATTTGACAAGTCAAAGTCCAAGCTTACCTGGTCTGCAGGAATATCCTATATTCCCAAAAAAATTGCAGGAAAAAAAGTAAAGATTCTGGCAAAATACAGCTATAGCAAAAATAAAAAAGTCAAGAATCTGACTATACCCTCAAATATAACCAAAATTGAGGATTGCGCTTTTTATGAATGTAACAAACTAAAGACTGTTACTTTCAAAAAGAACTCAAAGATAAAGATTGCTTCAACATCATTTACAAAATGCAAAAAACTAAAGACAGTTAAAAATAATCCAAATAAAACCTGGAAAAAGAAAATAAAAAGTCTGAACAGTACCTTGAAAAAGCTTAAGAGTATTGATGATCAGACTATCAGGGATAGTGTGCGCGCGCCGTGGATAATTAAAAATCTTACTGATAATCAGTGGAAAGTGATCCAAGCAAAATCTGACAGCATAACGAAAGGTTGCAAAACCGATGCACAGAAGGTCAAGGCGGTATACAAATGGGTGGCAGCTATTCCATATGATATGGAGTGGAGGGCTGATAGCTCCAAGCCACTCGAGCAAAACCCGTACAATCTGATCAAATGGAAAAAGTCTGAACATAATGGCAGAAAGGCTTGTACGGATTGTGTCGGACATGCTTACATGATGCTATGCCTTCTTGACTGTGCGGGAATTACCAATGTGTATGTTTACAGTAAGCCGGGATGGCATGGATGGAATGCTGTCAAAGTCAATAAAAAATGGATATGGATCGACTCTACACAAAAGTTCTATAATCCGAGTACTGTAGCATTTGCAGCGGATAGTAATCATGACAGGATCACCTTGATCAACGGAATCGATATAGACGACTATCCGGGTACAAAGGGATGAGATGGTCGAAACATACAGCACACCGTAGAATAGGGGGAATTGCTTATGAGTAAAAGAAAAATGTCACTGATTCTTGTATTGTCACTTATCATCGGAATGCTGGGGGTTACGACGGAGACAAAGCGTGCATCCGCTGCGAGGATTAATCTCGGGGAAGCCCAGATGAACGGTGAAGTATCCATTGTTTTGGACAAAGAATCATATAGTTACACCGGACAGCCTATAGAACCTGATTTTCAGGTTATCTACAAAGGAACTGTGCTGACGGCGGGAGTTGACTACGATTATATGATCCGTGATAACACCGAGCCTGGCTGGGGACTGATTATTGTCGATGGTGCCGGTGAGTACGAAGATCGTATCTCGGAACAATTCAAGATAGAATCAGAAACTCCTGAGGTGTCACCGACGCCGACAGCTACTGCAGAACCGACAGCTACGCCTTCCGCCACACCTGCCGGGAAGTACAAGATCGGTTCATATAGCAAAAAAGTCAAGTTGAACCAGAGCAAGGTCACACTGTTTTACCTGAACAAAAAAGCAAAAAAGCTTGTGTCGAAAACGATCATAAATCAGTTTCGCGGACATATGACATTGTTCGTTTTAAACGCAAAGTCAAAAACAACTTTTTCCTCAAGTAATTACGGAGTAGCCACCGTAAACAGCAGTGGTGTCGTTACTGCGGTCAAGCCCGGCAAGTGCACTGTTACTGCAAAGGTGGGATCAAAAAAATACAAATGCAAGGTGACAGTAAAAAAAGCGTATGCTTATTCCAAATCTTACATAAAAAAGCATGTCAAATGTTCCTACAAGGACAACAAAAAAGGCGTCATCACGATGACTATCAAAAACAAGATGAGCGTTCCGGTTTATGTTTCATATTGGTTGGATGAGGCAGGCGCCAAATCGTATTGGACATATGAAGGTGCTGTTCCGGCGAAAAAGACTGTCAAGCACTATATCCGAAAATGGAAGCCAAAAGCAAAGGTCAAACACTACCGGACGGAAATAGGATTCACCGGGGGCGGTGGCCCTTCCAAGCTGAACGGACATTATGACAAATACGAAAAAACAACGGTTTTTTGCTACGGATTTGCCGAGATGCAACCGGTCACAAGCAAGCAATTCAGCATACGATACTCCAATCTGAAGGTGGAAAAAGTCACCTCCGGCAATACCACCTACAATACAGTGTTTGCCGATGTGAAGATCACCAATAAGCTTCCTTACGGGGTATGGTGGACGATGCCGTACAACGCGTATGCACTTTTTTACAAAAATAAAAAGCTGGTCAGCGCTATCGAGTTGTACGATTACGATATAGCCAAGTCGGCCTTCGGACTCGAAAAATACTATATTCCAAAAGGCTTCAGAGGCACGGTCAATCAGCGCAAGATAAGCGGTCTTTCCAAAGAGCGCTGGAACGGCAAATATGACAAGGTAAAGGTGGTTTACAATACAGTTGACTTGAGAACCGACCGTATCGAGCACTAACAGATCTATGTGTGCAGGGACGATCTGCCAAAAGACAACATATATTAAATGGGTATGACAAAAGTTATACCCATTTTTGTACATCATATCGGTTATCAATAGCCCAGAACTTCAGAGATGTTGATTAACTATTCAGTGGACTCGGGATGAAATCATTATTCTAAAGTGATGATGGTTTTATAAGCATCGAGAAAAACGCAAGTCGGTTAATTAATCTTTCGGAGTGCCATATGGATTTAATGATTATTTAAGATTTATCGTGTATCATAGTAAGTGAACGAGGATCGAAGAAGTCATTTTTGCTTGTTAGCTAACTGTGCGAGCATAAACAGGATTGGAGGGATGGTTCATATGAAAAGACTGGTTGTTTATTATTCATTAACAGGAAATACAGAAGAAGCTGCAAAAAAAATCTCTGAGGAACTGAACGCCGATCTGCTGAAGCTGGAAACTGTCAAAGATATGCCCAAAAACTTCGCTGCGCGTATGCTTGTAGGTGGTGGACAGGTTATGTTTAATCGTATTCCTGAACTAAAGCCGTTCGATGTGGATGTGGCCTCCTATGATGAGATCATACTGGGCTCTCCGATTTGGAATAGCAAGGGAGTGCCTGCTGTGAATGCATTTTTGAAGGATGAAGCCTCGGCAGCAAAAGTCACAGCGCTGTTTTTCTCAAGTGGCGGTGGAGATGTAAAAAAAGGTTTGGACGCAATCACGAAACTGCTTCCTAATTTGAAAAATACTGTATCCTTGTTAGACAGAAAACATAAGGATTCCATGGATAATAATGCAAAACTTGGTGAGTTTATAGGAAAGATAAAATGAAGATATTTAAGAGCTTCAATAATTTTGTGATTTCGTGCAGAACTCAAACAAAACAAATCGTGATCTCGTGCAGATTATGCACTTAACAAATCGTAATTTCGGTTGACTTTTCCGGCTCCAAGGTGTATAATAGCCGTGAAAAGGGGGACTGAAGATGTTTCAGAGAAAAGTATATAACTACCTAAAAAAGTGGAAAGAAGGGTCAAACGGGGCATCGGCTGTTTTGATAGAGGGTGCAAGGCGTGTGGGTAAAAGTACCACTGCTGAAGAGTTTGCAAAATCTGAATATGATGATTATATATTGATTGATTTTTCGATTGCTGATCAGGCGATCAAAGAAAACTTTGATAATATCCGGGATATTGATACTTTTTTTCGAAATCTATTCATTTTAACCGGCAAGACGCTTGAGAAAAGAAAAGGCGTTATTATTTTTGATGAAGTTCAGTTTTGCCCAAAAGCAAGACAGTCAATCAAACAATTGGTTAAAGATGGCAGGTTTGATTATATTGAAACGGGATCTCTGATATCAATCAAGAAGAATGTAAAAGATATTCTTATTCCATCAGAGGAAGAAAGTATAAAAATGTATCCGATGGATTTTGAAGAATTTCTTTGGGCAACAGGAAACAATGCATTTATGGATCCGATAAAAGATGCATTTGAAAAGAGAAAACCTCTTGGGAATGATATACATAGAGTAATTCTTAGGAAATTCCGGGAGTATATGGCTGTGGGTGGCATGCCGCAGGCAGTAGAGGCTTATGTTGCCGGTGAATCATATGAGCAAATTGACAGGGTAAAGAAAAGAATACTTAGATTGTACACTAATGACCTAAAAAAACATGATAGTGAAGAAGGTGACAGAGCTGAGGTTGTATTTAAGTCCTTGCCGGATCAATTGATGAATCACAACTCTGTATTCAGACTCTCAGTTGTTTCCGAAAATGCCCGGACAAGAAACTGTGAAAACGCAATTGATTTTTTGAGCGAGTCAATGATCGTAAACAACTGTATTAATGTGACTAAGCCGGAAGTAGCTCTTGGATTGTACGCAGACCGGACAAAATTCAAGATGTTCATGGGTGATACAGGTTTGCTTGTATCTCATATCTTAGACAATGGTGGAGATGCTGATAAGATGTACAAATCGATGATCATCGATGATCTTGGAATAAATCAAGGCATGATATTTGAAAACATGGTTGCGCAGATGTTATGTGCGAATGGACATAAGCTATTCTTTCACGAGTTTGAGTATTGCCCTGAAGGAAATACTTCAAGCAAACAATATGAGGTCGATTTTTTGACTGTGAAAGGCAAGAGACTGTCTCCGATTGAAGTTAAATCATCAGGATATAAAAGTCACAAGTCGTTTGATTATTTTAAAGAAAAATACCAGCTTAAGATGAATGATCGTTATATAATTTACACAAAAGATCTTGATCAAAAAGAAGGGGTTATGTATATTCCAATATATATGACAATGCTTTTGTAAGAAAGTCATAGTTTCGCAGATGCATTATGTGAAAAAGGAGTACCGTGGACGAGGTATAGGCACGAGGCTTATGTAGTATATAGAGATTTGAAGGAGTATATTGGAAGAGACAATGAGAAAGCATTATATTGATAATCTGAGATGGAGCATAATTCTCCTGCTTATACCTTTTCATGCTGCTCAGGCATTTAAATCCTGGACAGAACCGAATTATATCGAATTCGGCCCGAACAAGATGATCAGCAGTATCATCGTTTTTTTCGGACCTTTTGTGATGCAGTTGCTTTTTTTGTTTGCCGGCATGAGTATGCGATATGCACTTAAAAAAAGGAGTTATGCTGCATTTGTGGTTGAAAGAATAAAGCGCCTTTTAGTTCCTCTTGTATTTGGGTTGCTTGTGCTGGTTCCGCCGATGACTTATATGGCAGATCGGTTTCATAACGGATACAGTGGATCTTTGATCGAGCATTACGGAAAGTTTTTTACTGTTTTTACAGATATGTCAGGAGCGGACGGTGGGTTTTCCTTTGGACAATTCTGGTTTTTGCTGTATCTGTTTATTCTTTCATTTGTTTTGCTGGGTGTGATCGTATTATTGAAAAAAATACGATCGACTACATCGCCGAATCGGGAAATCCCGTTTTGTGTGGTTATTATTCTCGGACTGCCATTGCCGATATTTAGTGAACTGTTGTCGGTGGGCGGCACAAGCTTTGTTGAATTCTTTTATTTTCGTTTGATCGGTTATTATGTTTTTACCATAGAAACCGTTTTGGAAAAAGTAAAGAAATACGGTATTATTTTTCTGATCATAGGCATAGTTGCCTGTGGAGCAAATGTATACCTTTTTGTATTTGCAGATATGAGTATCCCTGTGATCTATTCTCTCATAACAAATATAGGTAAGTGGTTTATGGTACTCGGACTGATCGGAATAGGAGAAACATTCTTCAATCAAAACAACAAGGTAACACGATATTTGACGCATATATCGTATCCGTTTTTTAGTTTTCATTTTTTGTTTGTCGTTTTGTTTCAATCTGTATTTGCGAATGTTTTTCAAGGTAACACGGTTTTACTATATGCAGTACCGGTTGTCTTGTCATACGCTGCGACAATTATCTGTAGTCAGATAGCACTGGCGGTGCCGGCGCTCGGATTCTTCTTGGGATGTACGATCCGGAGGTGAAGTAGATTTATAGATTTAGAGTAAAGGAGATTAACGGGTATGACAAAAGTCATATCTTTTAAAGAAATGGAGTGGCGAGATGGATACAATTTTAAAAACGATCGATCTGACAAAAAAGTACGAAAACAGGCCTGCGTTTGCAAGCCTGTTTTTGAGAAATTATTATTGCTAATTATAATTATAATTCTAATTGGATTTCTCCCAAAGAGTGACTCTGTCTTCAGGCGATATAAACATCGGATCGCCTTCCTTTACATCAAACACTCGATAATAATCCTCCATCATTGATGATACTCCATTGGTACGGGCGCGCGAACTTGGGTGAACGTCTTCCTGAACTGCCTCGACCTGCCATTCAGAATAATCATCCCAGGAGGTATCGATCCACTGCTCCGCTGTATAAATGTAGAACTTTCGGATGAGGTCGTCGCGATCGGGGTATTTTTCTTTTAGTATTCGAAGAGCGATTTCCGTTCCTCCCAGATCTGCCATGGCTTCACCGACAACAGTGTGGCCGTCTTGGTAGTATGCTTTTTTCTTGGACGGTATCGTACACACATTGATCGAGTCATATATATCTGCCAGTTTGTCTACTTTTTGCTGATAGACTGATTTATCATCATCTCCCCAGATATCGACCAGATAACCATCCTCATCGAAGCACGATCCCTGGAAGTCAAAAGCGTGACCCAGTTCGTGTCCGATAGTGCAGGCCAAATACGCCAGATTTTTTGTATCGATTTCCGGATCCTCTTCAGGATTCGAAGTGAATAATGAATCTGTACCGATGCCTCCGTGAAAGAATACAGCTATATTTGTGTAAGGATAGAAAAATGCGTTATTCTCCTTTGGCAAGAGGCTGTCAAATACCTTCTCATCCGGATACCACCAATCTATGCTGGTTTCTTTGGCACCTATAGTCATTCGCTCCATATCGGCACAATAAGCATATACTTTCAACAGGTTATCTGCGAGGTTACCGCCTTCCTCTGCCGTTGTCAGATCGTAGGGAATCCGGAGTTTTTCATAGGTTTTATCATCCGGGCACAGGCTATAGACTTTCATTTTGTCTAATTTTTTCAGCATGTTGGCACGGACTGTAGGACCGTAACCGCAGGTATTTATGGCTTTTTTGTACTCACTGTGAAATTCATTGATAACTTTTTGGAAGCTATCTCTGAATTCTTTTGAGTAGTGCTTTTTTGTGTAGATCTGATCCAGGTCAAATGGGATCAGGTTTTCCATTTCTGACAATCCTTTTTGATATTGCTCCTCATACATTTCTGAAAGCTTCCCGTCTTCGGAAACCTCTGCAGGATTTGATATCCTGAGACTACTCCTGATGTTTTGCATAAAAGGAGCAGTAACAGCAACTGACAAATACAGCTTGAGATCGTTTAGGTTTTCTTCCTTCATGTACTTATCAAGGCACTTATACGGGCTGATATTTGGGCAGAATACATAGTCTTCATCGGTAAGCTTGTATCCTTTATTTCGGTAGTGTTCCGCCGGCTTCAGATGAGGAAGACTGTCTTCAATCTCAGACAATTTAAGCTTTTTCGTCGGGTCTTCCTCCTGATCCAAGGCATGCTTTGAGATATCTAAAAGCATACTGTGATATGAATCCAAAGAGGATTGAAGCACATCTTCCATACCAAGTACTTTCATCTCTCTTTTGATCTGATCTTTTTCTGCTTTTATATCTTTTGCGGAGCCACCCATTGTTACGGACATATACGATTGGAATTTGAGCTTAGGAAGGTATGTCTCTCTGACATCTACAGGTGTTTTCGGTGGTTCAGCCTTTCCGTTCATGACATTATCAAGCAATTCTTTGGTATCACCGAGCAATTCGCTCGTAAAGCCTTCTCCCAAGATGAATCCCGGAAGACCATTTTTTACAAATTCTTCGCTGACGTCCATCAACTCGTCCAGATTTTGGGCAGCTTTGATCGGCGCGATCAGCTTTTCGCGCAAGATATTTATAAATTCATTCTCTTCATCTCCGTTTTCATCCTCGATCATTTTTCTTGTAGTGGACAAAATAGAAACCAGAGCATCCTCAGGAGTATTGTCCTCTTGCTTTCCAAGCTCTGCATACTCTTCACATATTGCTTCGATATCTTCCTCATATTGGATTTCCCTCTGGCTATCTTGGCTCCATTCTATAGTACCGTCAGGATGGATAAATCGCTTTTTGTCTTCCTCGTCCCAACCGCTTTGGAGCTTTTCGAGATAATCCTCTCGGACGCTATTGTAGAGGTCGTCTTTTTCTGTCATATCTTTTCTTGTAGGAAAAATGATCAGCTTCGCGGTAACCTTGAGTCCGGTCCCGTCAGTAGAAGCGATAGTCACCGTTGTGGTACCGGCTTTTTTGCCTTCAATGTAGCCGTCCTGCCCAACTGTAGCGATAGATGGGTTTTTCACCGTCATTTTCAGGCAATCCCACGCATCGAACTGTGCGGTCATCTTTACGGTTGTATTGTAGAGTGGATTGATACTGTTGCTGCCACCGACAAATGTAGCGTAAGACTTGTATTTCAGGGTTAATCCGGACAGGACATTTTTGTATTTGTTTTGAACCTTTACCTTACAGACAAGGTTTTTTGTTTTTGTTTTGTTCTTGTATTTATATTTCACCTTGACTGTGATCTTTGTTGCGCCGGCTTTTTTGGCGGTCACCTTTCCGGTTTTGCTGACCTTGGCAATCTTGCTTTTTGCAACAGAATAAGTGATCTTTTTGATCTTGACGCCTTTTGATTTTTTCACCTTGATCTTTGCAGATTCGTGGGTGATCTTTTTTTTGTTTTGAATAATGCTAAGTGTAACACTTGTTTTTTTCAGCGATACTTCCTGTTTTTTTGCCACTGCCCTGTCGGTCGCCGGAGTTCCAATGACAGAGCACAACAATGACAATGTAAGGACCACAGCTGCGATTTTTTTTGAATTTTTCATACTACCTCCCATTCCGGAGCGTAGCGACGGAGTGGCGACGAGAACATCCAGTTCTCGTCTGCCATCAGTGGCTATTTGTGACGCTCCGGCACAAATAGCCGTGTGAAAAATCAGCATATCAGTGTGATTTTTCACACTACCTCCAATCTAAGTGAAACGGAGAAACTTATTTATTTATTTATTTTACATTTGTTTTTTTCGTCAGTGTCCGTGTGCTCACGATATAGTAGACAATAGCAAGCACTACGTTAACTATTCCGACTGTTAATAATATCCCCGTTGGAATGTTTGTGTTCATATCCAGGTTTAGTGCCTTTGCCTCTCCGAAATTTATATCGGATGCGTTTGCGAAGATAAAAGGCAGCAGTACAATGGTATATACTATCTGGGAAGCCATATATATCCCCATATACATAGCGATGCTCATAAGTGCGCGGTTTTCCTTGGACATCTGTCCGAGGCAGACAGCCAAAAACCACGAAAGAGTTGAAGTTATCATCGAGATAAAAATGATGATACTGATCTTTATCAGATAACCGAGCAGAGTGCCCGATCCTCCGCCTGCAAAAATGATCATTTTATCAAGGAAATTATACACCTCGCCGGGTTCGATGGTACCGGTTATTATCAGCATCGAGTACACTGAACCTACAGCAATAATGATCGTAGCCAACTGCCAAACGATAGCGACTACAAGCTTTGACAGTACCACCTGATGCGAGTTTACCGGCAGGCAGAATGTCAGGTAAGCCTCAGAGGTTGCGATAGTTTTGTAAAATCGCACCATGATGTAAATAAATGCAGCCACGCTGGCACCGATTATCATAAGTACAAAACTTCCCATACTCAGACCGGAAAGAATCTTCCCTACGAGTGATTCATTTCCGATGTTTGAAGCAAGTTTGTTTAGCAAAGAGAGCACCGGAGTCATTACAATTACGATCAAAAAAAGCGGGATCAAAAGTCTTCCGGACGCTTTAAACTCGTGTTTTATCATTTTTCCTAGCATGCGAACACCTCCCTGAAAAGTGAGTCAACCGACTTGCCTTCTATTTCTCTGATATCATCGACAGATGAATGCTTTTTGACCTCTCCGTTTTGTAGAAAAATAACCTCGTCGAGGACATTTTCAACATCCGAAATAAGGTGTGTGGAGATCAGCACGGATGAGTCCTCAGCATAATTACTAATGATAGTGCGCAGGATATAATCTCTCGTTGCCGGATCGACGCCCCCGATCGGCTCATCGAGACAGTAGAGCTTTGCCTCACGGCTCATAGCGGTGATGAGCTGAACCTTTTCGAGAGTTCCTTTGCTCATTTTTTTGAGCTGCATGTTTTCAGATATATCCAGGTTTTTCAGCATTTCCATAGCCTTTTCTCTGTTGAAATCATCATAAAAATCTTCAAAAAGATTAAATGTATCCTTTACCTTCATCCAGGTTGGAAAAAACACTGTGTCCGGCAGAAATGATACGATTTTTTTTGTTTCAAATCCGGGTGCCATTCCGTTTATCATAACACTTCCTGATGACGGTGTGAGTAGCCCTGCAATTATTTTCAAAAATGTTGTCTTTCCGGAGCCGTTTGGACCGAGAAGCCCGATGACTTTTCCGGTTTCCAATGTCAGGTTTACGTTGTTCAGGGCAACCTGCTGTCCATAGCTTTTTGAAAGTGAATCCGTATTCAATATATTCATGATCTTCCTCCTTCCTTTGCTTCCGGTTTGGTTTCTTTGACAAACCGTAGTATCTCGTCGTCGCTGTAACCGAGTTCTTTCATGGAATTGTAGAAACTATTGTATTCGCTCACTGCGATATTTTTTTTCACCGATTCGATCAGCGTCATATCCTCTGTGACCGTGCGGCCTGAAGTTCTGCTTGTGATCAACAGACCATCAGCCTCCAAAGCAGCCATTGCCCTTTGCATAGTGTTTGGATTTACCGCGGCCTCGAGCGCCAGCTCTCTCACCGACGGAAATTTGTCTCCGGGCTTATAGGCGCCTGATGCGATCTGTCTTGAGATGCGCTCGACCAGCTGGATGTAGATCGGTCGTTCGCCGGATAAGTCCCACGCCATAGGCTGTACCTCCTTTGATATGTGTAATTATCTGTTTCTTCGCGCGATAAGCACTATTTGGAATCGTCATTCCAAGCACAGCTGTTTTTGTACTGCTGTATTAAGTGCTTAATACAGTTATACAACATGACTTTTGATTTGTCAACACATTTTTTAAAAAAATATTTTGGCTATCCGTGAAAAAAACCAAAAAGGAGCTACAGGATGTGCATTTTTAGCGGTTCCGAGCTCTTTACAAAAATTCAGAATAATTGTATAATAATGTGAAAAAAGCGTGCTCGAGCGCGGACTTTCAAATTATGAAAAGGGAGTATCCGCGAACAGTATAACGAAAAGTGATCTATATCAGGGGGATGTGATCAAATGAGGGAAGCGTACAGAGAGGCAAAAAAAAGGGCGGAGGACGCCGTGAGAAAGGCAAACCGTGAAGGGGTGGACCCTTATTTGCCTGTACTTGATGAGATAGTAAGTCAGGCGCAGATCAAAAATGAGGTGTCTCTCGGTCTGATAGAGCTTCCTATTTCGCGTATCGTCGGAAACAAAGAACGTGGCCGCAACAATGCTTTTGCAAACAACTTCATGCCTCTTTTTGATGATGGCACGGAATTTGCGATCAAGTGGTCAAATCTGCATGATTCCGTGATGCAGGAGGGAGTTCGTGACGCGATCAAAGTCTACGAATACATGAATGATTATTATGTACAGGAGGGCAACAAAAGGGTTTCGGTTTCGCTGTACTGCGAGAGCGAGTTTCTCACCTGTGATGTGACACGTCTGATCCCTGTGGAGTCCGATACAAAAGAATACAAGGTTTATCAGGAATATCTGAAATTCTATGAGGCAACCGGCAACTATATCATCGTACTTTCCGAACCGGGCTCATACCAAAAGCTTGCCGACCTGATAGGTCACGATCTGGATTCGCAGTGGCCCGAGGACTTAAAAAGAGATTTGAAATTCGCTTTCTATCGTTTCAGAAAACAATACCTCAAGTTGTTTCCGACAGATGGAGAAAAGGAGTCGAGCAGTGCATTTTTCCTGTATTTGATGATCTTCCCGTTCAAAACGATACTCGGCGATACAGACGACCAGATCAGCAGTAATATAAAAATGTCCTCTGCGGAGCTGCAAGTTCATATGAACTTCGATGATCTGCTGACTCTGTTCGAGGCACCTGAAGCCGTTGAGACCGTGTCGGGACTCAAAAAACTTCTCACCGGAAAAAAAGAATATACTTCATCAAAACCGCTTCGTGTTGGGTTTGTCTATGACTGTGATATCGAGCAATCCAGATGGATCGATTCGCACGAGGCAGGGCGCCTTTATGTAGAGGAGATGATGGATGACAATGTAGTCACTTCCTGCTATGTGGCTGATGAGAGCACAGGCGTAAAGGATGCTCTTGACCTCGCGGTGGCAGATAAATGCGAGGTTATATTTACCGTGACACAGGATATGCTCGCGGATGCCAAAAGGGTAGCTGTGGAAAACCCCGGTCTCAAGCTTTTGAACTGCTCTGCCGGTCAGATATCGCCGTCAGTGAGGTGCTATGAAGGAAGGATATACGAGGCGACATTTTTGACGGGAGTTTTGGCAGCGGATCTGATGCTCAACCACAGTGCGGGCAATGAGCGAAAAATAGGCTATGTCCGCCGCACATCAGAAAACGCAAGTCTAAACGCTTTTGCGATAGGAGTATCTATGATCGCTCCTGACTGCAGGGTTATCGCCATTTCCGGAGAAGATGATATATCAACACAAAAATGGACCGAAAGAGGTGTACGATTCTACGCCGATATCGAGTATCCTGCCCAAAAAGGTGCACTGCCAAGGTCCGGTCTGTATGAGATTGCAGACGGCAAAAATGTCCATATCGCGACACCGTATTATTCTTGGGGTAAGTTTTATGTAATAATAGTCCAGGCGGTGCTAAGTGGTGCTTGGGATATCAATGAGCTTTTGAAAAACAGAAATGCGGCAAACTATTGGTTTGGACTGAACATGGGAGTTGTGGAACTGAGAGCTCCGAGGATCCCGCACACTACGGCGAAGCTTATATCGATGCTCAAAAACAGTATCGTGAACGGGTACGATCCATTTGACGGAGAGATATATACAAAGGACGGACCACTGCAGACATCGTCCATGGAAAAAATCACAACGGAAAAACTATTGAATATGGATTGGATAAATGCTAATATAGAAATTGGGTGATCAATGCTTCGATGTAAGCAGTATGCTTGCAAAGGAGTAATTATATTTAAATTGGTACAGGGGGCATTTTTTTATGTTTAAAAGGATATTAAATAATGTCAAGCTCATAGCTTTTGCAGTAGTTTTGGGAGCTGTGACAGGAGTTGTTATTTGGGGATTTTTGAAAGCGGTTAGCTATGTGACCGGACTTTTGTGGGAAAAGCTTCCCGAAGCAGTTCAGTTTCCGGGTTATGCTATCGCTCTGTGTGCGATCGGTGGACTGATAATAGGCATTGTCAGGAAGTTTTTCGGAGACTATCCTGAAGAGCTTGAAACCGTCATGACAAAGGTAAAAAAAGACGGACACTATGATTATTCAAAAATGTTAGTGATGCTCATAGCTGCATTTCTTCCACTTGTTTTTGCATCGAGTGTCGGACCGGAGGCAGGGCTTACAGGCGTGATCGTAGGTCTTTGCTATTGGGTTGGAGACAATGTCAAGTACGCAAAAGAACATGAAAAAGAGTATTCCGAGATTGGTGAGGCAGTCACGCTCGGTGTCCTGTTTCATGTTCCCTTGTTTGGTATTTTTGCAGTTGAGGAAACCGAGGTTGAGCTCGCCAAAGAAGAAGCTCTGGGGATCAGGCTGCCAAAGCCTATGAAGCTTGTTCTCTACGGAAGTGCGGTGGCCGGAGGGTTGATCGCATTCTATCTTTTGAGAGAGTTTTTCGGAGCGGCGATGGAAGGATTTCCTTCGTTTGATGTAGTTTCATTTACGATCCCTGATTTTGTAGCAATTATTCTTTATTTAATTATAGGCATTATAATGGCTTATATTTTTATGGGTTGTGAGTTTATATTTGAAAAAATTTCCGGAGTTGTTCCGGGCATTATCAAAGAAACGCTTTGCGGTGTTGCTTTGGGAGCGGTCATCACTGTTGTGCCTATGGCAGCCTTTTCCGGTGAGGAGCAGATGGGTGAACTGACAGGGACATTCAAAACATTTTTGCCGCTTGTCTTGATAGGAATTGCAGTTGTTAAACTGATACTTACAAGTATGTGTATCAAACTTGGATTAAAAGGAGGGCATTTTTTCCCGTTGATATTTGCCTGCGTTTGTATGGGCTTTGGTGTGGGCATTTTTATCTTCGGTTATGACCTGCCTCACCTTGTGTTTGCTGCGGGGATGGTCACGGCAGCCTGCCTTGGTGCACAGATGAAAAAGCCTATAGCAGTTGCGGTGCTGTGCCTGCTTTGTTTCCCTGTAAAAATGTTGTTCTTCCTGTTTTTGGCAGCGGCCATTGGAAGCGCACTTGGATTTAAGAAAAAGGAGAATGATCTTGAGAAAAAAGCTGATATGTAAACTGAGTTTTGGCGCCTTGCTTTTGGGCGGTAGCAGCGAGGTTCCCGAGGCTACTGTCGTTGTGACAGTTTAGCCTCGAAACGATCTTTTGAAGTGATCTCCGGGATGGGAGTTGCATACTTGCCGGTAAAGCAAGCGTCACAGTAACCCGTTCCTCCGACCATTTCACTCAGAGCGTCGACCGGCAAAAATGCCAACGAGTCGGCGCCTATTATTTTTGCAATTTCTTCTACGCTGTGCTTGTTTGCGATCAGGTTTTCGGTAGAGTCGATATCTGTCCCGTAGTAGCACGGATGAGTAAACGGAGGTGCAGATATCCTCATATGGATTTCTTTTGCTCCTGCCTCACGAAGAAGCTTGACTATGTGGCCGCTTGTCGTTCCCCTTACTATAGAGTCGTCAATCAGGATGATCCTTTTTCCCTCAACCGTTGATCGTATAGGATTTAACTTGATGCGAACCTGATTTACGCGTTCAGACTGCGTGGGCGAGATAAAAGTTCTTCCGATATACTTGTTTTTTATAAGTCCGATCCCGTATGGGATACCTGAGCTGTATGAGTATCCGAGAGCAGCATCAAGTCCCGAGTCAGGTACACCTATAACCACATCCGCTATGTCTTTTTTGTCATTCCTTGCAAGTATCCTTCCGGCTTTTGTCCTGGCTTCGTGTACTGAAATTCCGTCTATAACAGAGTCCGGTCTCGCAAAATATATATATTCAAAAATGCATGTTTTTTTCTCTTTTTTCTCGATATGTGCAGAGAGACTTTTGATCCCTTCTTTGGAAAAAACAAGTACCTCTCCCGGTTTTAAATCTCTGATAAATGATGCTCCCGCAGCTTCCAATGCACAGCTTTCCGACGCTACGATGTACTTTCCGTCATCGGTTTTTCCATAGCACAACGGTCTGAATCCGTGGGGATCGCGTACGGCGATAAGCTTTGCTGCAGACATCAGGACAATTGAAAAAGCACCCTCAAGATGGGGGATGGTTGCCAAAACAGCGTCCTCTATAGTGGGGTGTACAAGGCGCTCTCTCGTAACCAGGTACGCTATTATTTCTGTGTCGGATGTGGAGTGAAATATGGCCCCACTGAGCTCAAGCTCGCTTCTCAATCGATAAGCATTACTTATATTTCCGTTGTGCGCGAGAGCCATTTTTCCTTTTTGGTGGTTGACCTGCATCGGCTGACAATTGTTTCTGTTGTCGCCACCCGTTGTCGAATACCTCACATGTCCTACGGCCATATTGCCGTCGGGAAGGCTTTCGAGTGTTTCTTCGTCAAAAACAGTATGTACCTCGCCCGGATCTTTTCTCGCGAAAAATACCCCGTCGTCGTTTACAACTATTCCGCAGCTTTCCTGACCCCTGTGCTGGAGGGCATACAGCCCGTAGTAAACATCCTTTGCAACAGCGTAAGGAGTGTCTGAATACACTCCGAAAACGCCACACTCTTCATGAATCATTTTTTCCTCCTATACAAACCGAAATACTCCGCGCAAAAAAGCGCGAAGCATTTCTAAAAAAGAATTCAGAATTATTCCACATCCTGCAATGCAGCAAAATCCTCTTCACCTGTTCTTATCTTAACTACACGGCTGACAGGATAAACAAATACTTTTCCGTCTCCGATCTTGCCGGTATACAGAGTTTTTTTGGCAGTTTCTATCACGCTTTCAACAGGGATTTTGCTTACTACCACCTCTAACTTGATCTTTGGCAAAAGGGTCATATCCATCTCAACTCCACGGTACATTTCTCCGGCTCCTTTTTGGATACCGCAGCCGCTTACCTGAGTAACGGTTATTCCGGTTACGCCCAGAGTATTGAGTGCTCTTTTCATCTTGTCATACCGGGACAGTTTTGTGATGATAACAACCTTATATATTCCTGTATCAAGAGATGTTCCCGCCATCTCCTTGGCGACATTTTCAACAGGGACGGAGGCATTTATCTTCGCCTCACTCGCTTGCTCGTAGTCCTCTGTTCCGAGGCTTGTGTTTTCATTTGCAAGCATAGCTGAGTTTGAAACATCCATTATACTAAATCCCGAATAAGCAGATGCAAGACCGTGCTCTGTGAGATCAAGTCCTTCGATTTCTTCCTCTTCGGAAACGCGAAGTCCAAAGATAGCTTTGATGATCAAAAATACTACTGTCATACAAACCGCTGTCCAAGCTCCTACGGTAAGTACTCCGACACACTGTTTGATGAGAAGGTCAAATCCTCCTCCGTAGAAAAGCCCTGTCAAAGTATCATTTCCCGGAGCAGTAGTTGTTGCAAAAAGTCCGGTTGCGATAGTTCCCCAGATACCATTCATCATATGTACTGCCACGGCGCCAACCGGGTCATCGATATGAAGCTTGTAATCAAGTAACCATACTCCGAATACTACCAGAAGTCCTGCAACAGCACCGATTATGATAGATCCTGTAGCATCCGTCACATCGCAGGGTGCGGTGATAGCCACGAGTCCAGCAAGTGATGCGTTTAAGCACATCGAAACATCGGGCTTACCGTAGCGGATCCAGGTAAATACCATACATACAACTGTTGCGATCGATGGTGCGATTGTAGTTGTTACAAATACCGAAGCCAGCTGATCTGTAGAAGTACAGGCTGCTCCGTTAAAACCATACCAGCCGAGCCACAGGATAAATACACCAAGTGCTCCGATCACCAGGTTGTGACCTGGAAAGGCGTTGACTTTTGTGACTTTGCCTTCTTTGTTCTTTTCGAACTTACCGATCCTCGCTCCGACTATTTTTGCACCGATCAGAGCTGAGATACCGCCGACCATATGGATTGCGCACGACCCTGCAAAATCGTGGAATCCCCATTGTGCCAGCCAGCCGTTTCCCCAGATCCAGTGTGCTTCGATCGGATAGATCAGAGCGGAAATGATTCCTGAGTAGACACAGTAGCTCAAAAACTTGGTTCTTTCTGCCATCGCTCCCGAAACGATGGTAGCAGTTGTTGCGCAGAACACAAGGTTGAAAATGAAGTTTGACCAGTCAAAGTTCTGATATGATGTAAAAATGTCGAAACCGGGCTTTCCGATAAACCCAAACAGGTCTTCTCCCAAAAGGAGTCCAAAACCTATGAGGATAAACACCGCACATCCGATACAAAAATCCATCAGATTTTTCATAAGGATGTTGCCTGCGTTTTTCGCTCTTGCAAATCCCGACTCCACCATTGCGAAGCCTGCCTGCATCCAGAATACCAGCGCGGCTCCTATCAGGAACCACACGGCAAACAGGTTGCCGTTTAATGTTGACATCAATTCTTCCATAAATCTTTCCCCCAATCCGGAGTGATAGGCGAGGCAGTATTGCTTACACTCCATATTATTTTGCAAAAAAAACAGGCGCCCCGGATTTCTCCGAGACGCCCTTGCCTCAACGCTATGCATCATAGCACAGTTTTTTTTTCGTGTCAAGAGGAAATTTAATATTTTTTGATTTAAGGTTACTATTCACGGGTGTATGTAATATATATGAGCACTTAGAGCTTGCTCTGAAGTGCTCATATATATTACATGCAAACCGTGTACGGTAACCAAACCGCATGAGGAATGTGTGTCTGAAAGACACGATAGAGTTCTACGAAGCTTTGAATCTGCAAGCTTGCTTGCAAGGTCAAAGCGAGAAGAACGGACATTCCGAATGGTTTGGTTACCCGTGAATAGTAACGATTTAAGGATTATTTAATATTCAAGTGGTATAATTCTATCATAGAAAAAAATAATTGAAAAGATGCGATGCATTGTATATAATTTGATACATAGTCAGGTGTGGTTGTGTCGAAGATAAAACAAAAACCGTACTGATATTTTGAGGAGGCTGAAAAGAGATGGAGGCAAAAAAAGGCAATTTCGGAAAATTTATGCTGCTCTGGGCGGGTGAGCTCGTATCCTCGATCGGAGGAGGTCTGACGAGCTTCGGACTTGGCGTATATGTGTTTAACAGGACCGGAAGTGCGGCGGGGATGGCACTTATCACTCTTTTGGGATTTTTACCGACATTTCTTTTCAGCGTTCCGGCAGGGGTACTGGCGGACAGATATGACAGGAGAGTCCTGATGATGGTGGGAGACGGGTTTTCCGCTTTCGGAATCCTTTATATCCTGATATGCATGATGCAGGGCGAAGCCGCTATATGGCAGATCGGTGTCGGAGTATTTTTCAGTTCAACTTTCCAGGCGCTTTTAGAGCCTGCTTATCGTGCTACTGTTACCGACCTCCTCACAAAGGAAGAGTACTCCCGAGCAAGCGGGCTTGTAAATATCGCCGGTAGCTCCAGATACCTCATATCTCCAATGATCGCCGGCTTTTTGCTGAGCGTGAGTGATGTCAAGCTTTTGATGATCATTGATATCTGTACATTTTTCCTGACACTGACTTCAACATTTGTTGTTAAACGGGGAATTGAAACAAAAAAACAACAAGAAAAAGAATCATTTTTTGCGAGTTTCAAAACGGGCTGGAAAGCAGTTCATGGAAAAAAAGGAGTGTTTGTGCTTATCCTTGTTTCCTCAGCGATCACGCTTTTTATGGGAGTTTTTCAGATCCTTGCAGAGCCGATGGTACTCGCCTTTTCAGATGCAAAAACACTTGGAATAGTAGAAACCATATGTGCGAGCGGAATGCTTGTATCAAGCATTTTTCTTGGGATTTTCGGGATCAAAAAGCACTATGTCAGAGTACTGTCGTTTTCGCTGGCGATTGCGGGAGTGTTTATTTTCGGATTTGGTCTGTGGGAAAACATAGCTTTGATCGCAATGTTCGGATTTGGATTTTTCCTGATGCTTCCGTTTGCAAATAATTGTCTCGATTACCTTGTCCGCACCAATATCCCCGATGAGCTTCAGGGACGCGCGTGGGGACTTATTGGATTTTTGTCACAGATTGGATATGTGGTGGCGTTCGGCGTTTCAGGTATTTTGTCGGACCTTCTCGGAAAAGCTCTGCAGATAGGAGTCGGACGAGGAGCAGCGCTTGTTGTTGAGGGCTCAGGTGTTTTGCTTATAATCATATCGCTTATTCTTCTGAGATTAAAAAGCGTAAAAAGTCTTGAAGCGTAATTGACAACTGTCAGCCAAGCATTTCGTCTATTATCCTTGCCGCGCAGGCAACCAGCTCGGGGCAGGGTCTTTTTTTATAATACTTTTCGGTGCGCTCTTCTGCGTCAGGTCCGGGAGTTACCGTTACACCCTCAAGCAGCTCGCGGCATATGATCGATCCGTTTTCCTCACGGAAACGGGATGCGAAATCCTGGATTAGTCTATAGTGTTCATTTTTCTCCGTAGATGCTTTGGGGTCATCATACCCTTTTACAAGTCCGAGGACCATTAGCGCTCCGCTCACACAACCGCAGACCTCACGCATTCTTCCCATACCACCGCCAAATGAAGATGAGATTTTGGCCGCAGTTTTGACATCAAGCCCCGTTACATCATCAAAAGCGCACAAAACTGCCTGTGAGCAGTTATAACCTTCTCTAAATAATTCTTTTGCCTTTTCATCGTGTTTCATGGTATCTCCATTCCGGAACGAAGCGACGGAGTGGCGATGCAAATGTCCAATTCGCGTCTGCCATCATTAATCCTCCATTTTTTACCTGCATATCATCGCATATTGTACATTTTTTTAAAAAAAATGTCAATTATTTAATGTTGATCGGGTTCGAGAAGGTCAGTAGTGCTTTTTAATCCAAGACCAACCGTATAGGTATTGTGCAATAATGCGGATGTTTGCGGTGGAAGGAGTCCAAAAGCGCCAAGGAGTATAATTGCGGTATTGACTCCCACTATTCCACGATAATTTGATCCGATCCTTTTCATCAGCCGGTCACTGATTTTTTTCAAAATAACCAGACGATGCAGGTCTCCCTCTCCCATCGTGATATCTGCGATCTGCCTTGCTATCTCTGCTCCTTCATTGATAGCAATTCCGGCATCAGCCTCTGATAGGGCGGGGGAGTCGTTTATACCATCTCCAACCATTATTACTTTTGAGCCGTTTTCGTGGCATTTTTTTACGAATTCGGCTTTTTCTTCCGGCAAAACTTCAGAAAAGTATTCGTCGACACCGACTGCTGCCGAGATTGCAGCGGCTGTTTTTTCGCTGTCGCCGGTCATCATAACTGTTTTTTTGATCCCAAGTTTTTTGAGCTCTGCCAAAACTGCAGGTGCTTCTTCACGGAGAGGATCCTGTATCAGGATCACAGCGGCAAGCCTGCCTTCCTTTGCGTAGTATAGTCGCGAGTATTCCTCGGGATACTCGGAAAGCATGTTTTTGGTCTCATCTGTAAGCTCAACGCCTTCATCCTCAAAAATGAAGTGATAGCTGCCTATGACAGCTTTTTTTCCATTTATCGAAGTAGAAATGCCGTGAGCCACGATGTATTTGACCTTTGTATGGAATTCATCGTGGTCGAGCCCTCGTTCTTTTGCAGCCGCTACTACGGCATTTGCTATCGAATGCGGAAAATGCTCTTCTAAGCACGCTGCCTGTCTGAGCAGCTCATCCGGGTCTTCTCCGTTTACCGAAACAACGCCTGCTACAGTCGGTTCCGCTTTTGTAAGCGTACCTGTTTTGTCAAACACTATAGTATCGGCATCGGCTATCGCCTCCAAAAATTTCCCGCCCTTGACAGTGATATCATATCTGGCTGCTTCGCGCATTGCAGAGAGCACGGAAAGCGGCATGGAAAGCTTCATGGCACAGGAATAATCAACCATCAGGACAGAAACAGCTTTTGTCACATTGCGAGTGAGAAGCCAGGTGACGGCTGTTCCGATAAATGTCGCGGGAACAAGTCTGTCCGCCAGGTGCTCAGCACGGCTTTCGACCGAAGATTTGAGCTTTTCCGAATCCTCTATCATGCGCACGATCTTGTCAAACCTTCCGTCACCACTGACCTTGGTCACAGTGATAGTTATCTCGCCTTCTTCTACAACTGTTCCTGCAAACACCGCTTTTCCGATGTCTTTCACTACAGGGATAGCTTCACCGGTCATAGAGGCCTGATTTACCATAGCTTCACCGGCTGCAACCTCTCCGTCAAATGGAATTATATTTCCCACTCTGATCACAACTCTGTCGCCCGCTTTTACCGATGCTGTATCGACGAGTGTTTCGGTTCCGTCAACCTCGATCCAAACGCGGTTTACATTCAATGACATCCGTCTTGCCAGATCGTCTACAGACCTTTTGTGCGTCCAGTCTTCAAGCATATCTCCGACATCAAGCAAAAACATCACAGAGGACGCTGTTGAGAAATCCCCCGTCAGGATAGACGCTGTGATAGCCGCCGCATCAAGTACAGGCACCTCAAGCTTTTTGTGAGGAATAGTCTTAAGCGCACGCACTATGTATTTACCCGCCTGGATGACTACCCATGCTTTTTGCAAAAATGAAGGCAAAAAGAGCATTCTTCCATATCGAAACAAAACAGAGTTTACTATCTTTTCAAAATACCTTGCATTTACCTCGCGGCTCGAGGAATCAAAAAAGCTTTCCGGAACATCCACATCCTCAAAGTGAAACATCCGAAGCAGATCAATGACCTTCTCCTTTGCACAACAAAAGCGTACCACCGCATCGGCCGTACGCTCATAGACTTTTACTTCTGTTATTTCGGGAGAACTCTGAAGATAATATTGCAGGGTATCAGCTTCACGGAAGGTCATCCGTGGAGTGGAAAAATGAACCCTCAGCCTGTCCTTCATTTCGTGCCTGATGACAAATTTCATCTTTTACGCCTCCACATCATTTACCTCAGCCTCGGCATCTTTTTTTGCGCGTTCCTCATTGATAGCTTTGGCCTCCTCATAGATGTCTCCGCAGTTTTCCTGAAGAATAGTTGCCTGATCCATCACGGCATCTTTAACCCTAAGTGCTGCTGCAGTGCAATGTGTATAG
Source organism: uncultured Lachnospiraceae bacterium (assembly GCA_947166015.1). Lineage (GTDB taxonomy): Bacteria > Bacillota > Clostridia > Lachnospirales > Lachnospiraceae > Eubacterium_F. The sequence goes on along the minus strand of CAMVCQ010000013.1, from coordinate 3,450 downwards.
ACTTTTTTTGCGTCACGACTTGAAAGAATTTTGATGCCTGCAGACCCGAACAATGCGCCCCCGGCAAAAAGAACAATATGTTTCAACATAAAAAATGCGCCTCCTTTGTGACCAATTTGTTAGCATTGGCTCTCTGTGATTAGTAGAACCTCTCTATTATTAGCTATATCTAACTTATATCATAATACTCTATATTAGGGCATTTGTCAAGAAAAGAAAAAAAAGACTTGACAGAAAAGGATGTTGTGCAGGTATTAACAGAAAGTGCGGATGGGAGAAGAGTATATTTATGATACGGTTTTCAGCCAGTCGTGTAGCGCAGTCGCCATCAGGTCTGTATGAAAGTCAAAGCAATGAGTATCTCCGGGGATTGTAACGAGTGTACAATCCCCGTATTTTTTTGAAAGCTCGTGCGATTTTTCAACCGGGATAGTGGCATCCTCTTCGCCGTGAGCGATAAATACAGGCCCTGTGTATTTTTCAATCATAGGCTCGACATAGATAGTCTGAGCTATACGAAGGTAATTGCTTCCGATACAATAATCATCCCAAAGAAAGATCCTGTCAGGTATATCATCCGGATCAAATCTGATCCCCAGCAGATCGCCTTTTCTGGCGTTTTCCGGGATAGTCCAAGCCGGTGACAATGGAAGAAGAGCGCGTATCATATCGTGCTTTATACCCGCTGTCATCATTGCACACAGAGCACCCTGTGAGTGTCCGCACAGAAAAATGTCCCCTACGAAATCAAGTGATGCTACATAGTCGACTATCTCAACCAGATCAGTCACCCATTTATAGAGTGTATGATCACAAAACTGTCCCTCACTTGCGCCGTGACCAAACATGTCAACTCTCAGAGTGGCAAATCCGAGGTTGATTGCAGCTTTTTCTATAGCTATCAGATGCGGTTCATTTTTTTCTCCTGTAAATCCATGAATAATGATCAGTATCGGAGATTTTTTTTCCCTTTCGATCTGTATTTCAGGGCATAGGGATGGCTTATTTAGTACTGCATCCAGGGTGTGACCGTCTATTTTTAGTTTCATGCTTCTTCCAATCATTCAGCGTCCTTGCCGTATTTGAAATCCCACCTTTCGATAAAACCGGAGTTTCCCGGTGGGCATTCAATGTAGGACACACTTATAGTTGATATTTTTCCTTTTCTTGGACCGTCGGTGAAAACGTCTATGAGAATTTCGTATTTATTATCATAGTACATCTGGAAGGTAACGGCTTTTTGCGGAACGCCCTCCGATTCAATTTCTATTTCCATGGCTTCTGTTTCACCGATTATATCATTTATTTTTTCCGGATCAAAAACAGGCTTGCCGTCTTCTATGGATAGAACCCATGGCGCTGTTTTTGCGGTTTCGGAATCAGCTGCAGACGTGCCATCAAGGGTTATTTTTTTGTAGGAAAGCTTCTTTAGTTTCTTGATGTTTTTAATATATTTATCATAGGTTGCTTTCTTGACAGACTTAGTATTTTTTGCGTATTTATTGTTGTTTTTTTCGTATGTTGAAACTGTTTTTAATGCATTTTTTGAGTCAAGCTTCGCTTCTGTATATGTTGTTTTTTTACCTTTTTTTGAAACAATTACTATTGTTTTTTTCTTGGGGTTTTTGTAAATGCCGGTTACGTTTTTGAAGATTCCCGAATCCTTCACAAAGCTTGTTTCTTTCTCAAACCAAAAGACATCGATCTCTGCTTTTTTTCCATTTGATGCCATATAAAACATCTCTTTGCATCCGTCACCGTTTATATCATAATAATTATACTTTTGTGTTTTTTCCGTTCTTCTTATGGAGATCATTCTTGCCAATGTATCATAGTGCCTGGTTTCATTTTTTGACATGAATTCGTGTATCACCTTGAGCCCGTCGATCGAGCTTATATCAGGGTTTTCAAATATGTTTTGGTTGACGTACGCCGTACATATCTCGCGATCTGATCTTGTATCAAGATCGATTATATCTTTGACTTTGCTGATGGTAACCCTGTTGTATTTATCATCGCTTTTTTCTTTTGCAAGGTCATACACTGCTTTTTTAGTTGCCTTAACTGACTTTGTTTTTGAAGCTTTTTTGATGCTTACTTTGCAGGTTGATTTTTTGCCCGATCCGTCATTTGCCTTGCAGGTGATTTTTACGGTATGACCGATTCCTTTTTTCTTTGCTTTTACTTTGCCCGCGGATGAAACAGAAGCGTAGGAGGCATTATTTACACTCCATGTACACGAAGTATCATCAGCGTATGAAGGATTGACGGTAGCTTTTAGCGTCAGGGTGCTTCCGTATTCCAATGTAGCTTTTGTTTTGTTGAGAGTGATGCTCTTTATTTTGTACTGCTTGTCGGGAATTGTTATATCTTTTAAGTCTGCAAATGTTGATACATCAAGTGTTCCTCCGGTTCGACAGGCATCAGTCAGTTTATCGTGTTTTTTTACTCCGGCCAAAAGCTTTGCCTTGCGGGTAAGTGCGTTGTCGTCAGGATACAGGGATGCAAGTCTTGCGATAGCTCCCGTAACCATAGGTGCGGCAAACGATGTTCCGGATACATTGTCATACTTGCCGAAAACACTTGGGTCTTTGATATCTTTTGATATAGCCAATGAATCAAGATAGATATCTTTTCCGTAGTGGTCGGATATGCTGTTTACAAATGGTATCAGGCTTACCGAGATATACACCTTTCCGTCCTTTGCCCTTACAAGCTGGGCATCTGAGTCATCATCGAGTGTACGATTCACAACATACCAGCTGGACCTCGAATATCCGCTGTCTGATAGAGCAAATGATATATATACATCCTCATCGGAATTGAAGCTCAAGTTGCTCACATCGAAAAATAATTTGTAGTTAAATCTCGGTAGTGCATTTGTTCTTTCTTCGGCAGTATTGATGTGGATCTTCAGACAGCCGTTATTTTTATCTCCATGGATGTCTTCTTCACCTTTGCTTAAGACCATAGCATTGTTTCCGTTTTCGACAATGTCGTCTATGATTTTTACTCTGTTTATTCCATTTGAAAAATCATCATATACTCTGCACAGGCTGTTTATCATTTCTTTTGGATAGATTGATGGATTAAATGTCTGATCCAATCCATCGATCGAATTGCTGTGATGCGTGGTGGTCAGAACCGAAGCGCCCGGAGCCATCAGATCGACGTGATCTTTTCCTACATTTGAAAGACAGGATACCTCTCCTTTGTAATCAACCGCACCGGTAAGTATCGTATATGTATCGTCATTTTCAAAAGGCATACCGTAGGGGTTTTCGTCTATATCCATGCTTTCGTTTCCGGCTGCAAATACCGTAAGTACACCCTCTTTTCCGAGCTTGATGATCCTTTCATCTATGGCTTTTATGTTTTTATCAAGACCTTTATCTTTTTCGTCAGAAGGCTGCATACCAAAAGAACAGTTTACGGCGACTACATTTACTC
>CAMVCQ010000012.1 GCA_947166015.1 uncultured Lachnospiraceae bacterium | reverse complement strand
AACCGACGCATAGGGCGGCTTCGCCGTCAGTTATTTCATCATCTGTCGGATAACCTCTTCACTGAGTCCTCTTGACTGCATGTAGTCCATACTCTCTTTGTCAAGCTTTCCTATCGTTGCACCGTGATTTCCCTCCACATCCTCTTCGGCACAGAGGATAACGGGTATAGTTTTGTTCACTACATCGGGATCAAGCATAAGGACATTTTCGAGCTCGTTTCCTTTTGCTCCGCTGCTTCCATATCGGAAATCGATCGTCCCCCTGAATCTCTTTTCGGCTCTGTCACAAAGTGCTCCGGAAACAGAGATATCCGACATCGTGTTCTCACCTATATGGTTAGCTTCATAGTTGATGTCAAGCAGATTGTCATCGGTCGTCAGATACGCCGTATCTATCTTGAGTGCACTGTCTCTACCCTCGAGGTTTACTTTCACATCTGTAAATGTCTCATTTCCTCTGACAAAAATTTGAGTCAGCTCGAAACCTGCTTTTTCGGATACTTTGACATCGACTCTGTCGGTGAGGCCGTATTTTTTGCCGGTCCTAAACACCTCAATCAGCTTCAGCGTCCCGCCCTTGGCAATCTCGGCAGTGGTTCTAACCTTCATAAAGCCGCTGCCTGTCGAGTTGTAATCTATGATAACTGTACGATTTGTGTCACTATCTACCGATATTTTGATCTCCTGCTCCTGCGCATTACCGGACATCTCAGGCACGATCACCTCATTTCCCCGGGGTGCTCCTGCGAGGGCTATCGGTTGATTTTTTTGTATCTCATCCGGTATGTCGACGGCTGCGGAATTCATATGCAGCCAATTCCACGTCTTTACCGGCATTTGGTTGATCGTTTCTTTCACAATCTTTTTTCCTTTCGAATCAAGTTTTTGTACAAAACCGTTTACAAATATCTAATTCCGATGTACTGAGTTCGATTTTAGTTGCTTGAATAAAATGATTTTCTAAACCAACTAACCGATACTGCCCTTCATCTCGAGGCGGATGAGATTGTTCATCTCAAGCGCGTACTCAAGCGGGAGTTCTTTCGATACACTGTCAGCGAAGCCGCTTACTATCATCGACCTTGCATCCTCTTCGTTGACGCCTCTCGACATCAGATAGAATATAGCATCATCGCTTATCTTTCCAATTTTTGCCTCGTGCCCGATATCAGCATCATCACACCTCACATCAAGTGCGGGTATCGTATCGGATCTCGACACTCTGTCAAGCATCAGTGATGCACAGGATACCGTTGACTTGGCCTTCTTGGCATTTTTGCCGACCACAACACTACTTCTGAATGTGCTGATGCCTCCGTCTTTGGATATCGATTTTGTGCTCACAGCCGATGTTGTTCTCTCACCTGTATGGACTACCTTCATACCGGTGTCCAGATTTTGGTCGTTTCCGGCGAAGGTGATCCCGGTAAACTCCATTTTTGAATCGTCGCCTTTTAGGATTGTCATAGGATACAGGTATGAAACATGTGATCCAAACGATCCTGAAACCCACTCCATCACGCCGCCTTCTTCAACAACTGCTCTCTTTGTGTTGAGGTTGTACATGTTTTTCGACCAGTTCTCGATAGTCGAATACCTAAGCTTTGCGTTTTTGCCGACATAGAGTTCGACACAGCCGGCGTGTAGGTTTGCGATATTATACTTAGGTGCAGAACATCCTTCTATAAAGTGAAGATCAGCACCTTCATCTACTATTATAAGTGTGTGCTCAAACTGACCCGCCCCGGGGGAATTGAGTCTGAAATACGACTGAAGAGGTATCTCGACCGAAACACCCGGCGGCACATAGACAAATGATCCGCCCGACCATACAGCTCCGTGAAGAGCAGCAAACTTGTGGTCCGTAGGAGGAACAAGCTTCATGAAATGATCTTCGATCATTTTTGCGTATTCTCCGTGCATAGCAGACTCCAAGTCAGTATAGATGACCCCTGCCTGAGCAACTTCCTCTTTTACATTGTGGTAAACAAGCTCGGAATCGTACTGTGCTCCAACTCCCGCAAGGCTTTCCCTTTCGGCCTGTGGTATCCCAAGCTTCTCAAAAGTGTCCTTGATCTCCTCAGGAACCTCATCCCACTCAGCGTGCATTTTTGTTTTGGGCCTTACATAAGTGGCAATATTGTCCATATTTAATCCGTCGATAGGCGGTCCCCATTCGGGAATCCCGATCTTTTTGTAGATCTCAAGCGATTCAAGTCTGAATTTCCTCATCCACTCGGGATCGTTTTTCTCGGATGATATGCGCTCGACAATATCAGCGGACAGACCGGATTCAAATCTCTCTGTGTTCTCCTCGGTCTCCTCGTTCCTGAAATCATATATTCTTCTGTCGACATCCTCGACATATGTTTTTTCTGCCATTTCACTTCATTCCTTATAAAACAGATACATCGTTGTAAATTGTCATAATATTATCATAAATATTGCTCAAATCCGTTTTTGTTTATCTCATCGACCAGAGAAGCATCTCCGTTTGCAACTATTTTTCCATCCACAAGCACATGCGTGTGGTCAACCTCGAGGGATTCGAGGATCCTCGTGCTGTGCGTGATTATGATAAGCGCTCCGCCTACCTCCTGCTGATACGCTTTTACACCCTCGGAGACAGTTTTTACGGCATCCACATCAAGTCCCGAATCAGTCTCGTCAAGTATAGCAAGCTTCGGACGAAGCATAAGCAGCTGCAGTATTTCTGATTTTTTCTTCTCACCGCCTGAGAATCCGACATTTAAGTCACGATCCATATAGGACTCATCCATATCGAGCAGCTCCATTTTTGCTCTGAGCTCTTTGCGAAAATCCCACAGCTTGATCCTCTCGCCACTTACCTGCTCTTTTGCGGTTCGGATGAAGTTCGCAAGAGTGACTCCCGGTACCTCAAGCGGGTTTTGGAATGACAGATATATCCCGGCTTTCGCGCGTTCAAACACGGTCATATCCAACAGATCTTGTCCGTCAAAAGTGATCTCCCCCGAGGTGACCTCGTATTTGTCATTGCCCATGATGGTGTATCCGAGTGTCGATTTTCCGGCACCGTTCGGTCCCATCAGGACATGAGTTTCTCCTTCATTTACTGAAAAGTCTATTCCTTTCAATATCTCCTTCGGCTCTTCCGTCGGTCCCTGCGAAATAGCCGCCGAAAGATTTTTGATCGTCAGGATTGGCGTTTGCATAGTTTTCCTCACTTTCCGGTTGCTTTTTTGTATTTATCGTTTGCAAGCTTTATAGTTTTGATCGTACTGCCGTTTTTCTTCACATCCAGATATGATTTCGCGGTCAGTCGTTTTTTGTCAGCCTTAACTCTCGGAACGAACACTTTTCCGCCCTTTGCATCGCTGTATGAAAAAATGTTCACATAGAGTCTCTGTTTTTTCACAAGTGTCTGGACAAAAACAGGCCTTTTCAGGGTATTTTTCACTATGAGATCTTTTACCCCAACTGCAAGTGCAGCGTCCATACCGAGCGGTGCGTAGGTGACCGGGCAGGTATGTGCGTGTCTTTCCTGAGGGATTATCCCGGCTCGCAAAAATGCCACATACGCGGTTGTCGACACCTGGCATATGCCTCCGCCCTCGACCTGCACGACCCTGTCATCAAGGAAACCGCCGCTTTCCTCGTACATCTCACCGTCCGAATCATCATAAAGGATATCCAAAAACGATATCTCATCGCCGGGTTTAAGCAGCTTTCCGCTCAATCTGTTTGCGGCTTTTTTGATGTTTCTCCCTCTGGCGTTTGTAGTGATAAACTTTGTATCATACGATCCGATATTGGTTTTGATTGGCCTTAGGTACGATGTTCTGATATTTGGTTTTATCTTTTTTGTTTTGTATTTCAAAACAAGGTTATTGAGCTTTGTTGAATTCAGGTACTCTTTTAACTCACTGTTTATGGCAGATGTGTCGAGCACAGTTCCTTTTTTTTCTTTGATAAGCTTTAGTTTTTTCGTAAGCTTTGCATCCCGCGGAGACTTGTCGTATTCTTTTTGCAGCGACGCTACAAACCTTTCAACCGAGCCCTGGTCCGCTCTGCAGTAAACCTGTCCATCAAGCTGTGTCGCATCGGCATTGCCGTCCAGTATCTCAATCTGATCGGCCACGGATCTGTTTTTGTCGCAGTTTACGATGTATTTGGCAGCCTCGTTCTCCTTGCCTTTCTCAAATTCTTTTCCATCTGAAAAATGAATGCCGATATGCTCACCAAGCTCTCTCATCGAGTAGATATTTTTGTCCTTGTCAACTGTCAGATCTACCCTTCTTGCGCTGTATTTTTCAAGCTCTTTTTTAAAAATGTCCTCTATCTGTTCAACAGTTTTTCCTGTCAGATCAACACCCATAAATGTTTTGTTCGGGTAGGCGTACGGACTCCGATCCACAACTCTTTGTCTCATCTCATCAGTAACCGTAGACACATCTGATGGATTGACAAGCTTATAGTAAATCATCACTCCAACAAGCGCAAGTACGATAAGCACCAGCAGAATCAGTATTCTTTTTAATCTCTTATGTCGTGACATATATACGTTCCCTTTCGGCATAAAGCATACCGTTCTTCACTTCGCTTATGCCTGTCAAATGCAACTTTACAAGCACTTATCCGTACATTCTACTATAAATCCGGAAATAATGCAAGCAAAAAAGCATCTCTCATTTCTCCTTTTTTAACCCACGACAAGTCCATCCGCGTCCGCATCGACTGTTACCGTATCACCGGGGTGTATCTTGTCCGCGAGAAGCTCTTTTGCGATTAACGTCTCGATGTGTTTTTGGATATACCTGCGAAGCGGCCTTGCTCCGTAGCTGGGATCGTACGCCTGATCGGTAATGTATACTGCAGCAGCGTCTGTCACACGCAGAGTTATCTCTCTGTCTTTGATCCTATCGTTTACCGACGCAACGAGAAGATCTATGATACGTCTGATATCATCTTTACCAAGCGGCCTAAACATGATCGTTTCATCAAGTCTGTTCAAAAACTCAGGCTTAAACGATCTGCGAAGTATCTCTTTTACGCTGTTTTCTGCTGTCGCGGAGAGCTCACCTGAAGCATCAATGCCATCAAGCAGTATATCCGCACCGAGGTTTGAGGTCATGATCAGTATAGTGTTTTTGAAATCAACAGTCCTTCCGTGCGAATCAGTCACCCTTCCATCATCCAGTATCTGCAGAAAAATGTTGAAAACGTCGGGATGCGCTTTTTCGATCTCGTCAAAAAGCACCACAGAGTAAGGCTTCCTTCTGACCGCCTCCGTCAGCTGACCGCCCTCCTCATATCCGACATATCCCGGCGGCGAACCGATAAGCCTCGTCACGGAAAATTCCTCCATGTACTCGCTCATATCGATACGGATGAGCGCGTTTTCATCATCAAAAAGATTCTCGGCAAGAGTTTTGGCAAGCTCTGTTTTTCCGACACCGGTCGGGCCCAGGAACAAAAATGAACCGATAGGCTTTCCGGGATCTTTGATACCGGCGCGTGATCTGATGATAGCCTCACTGATCTTTGTAACAGCTTCGTCCTGTCCGATAACTCTTTTTTTCATCTGTTCATCGAGGTGAAGGACTTTGTTTTTCTCACTCTCGTTTAGCTTAGACACGGGGATACCGGTCCACTTTGAAACTATACCCGCTATATCCTCGTCTGTCACGCTTTCGCTTATAAGCTTGTCCTCTTTTTTGGCTTCCTCTTCCTCTGCTTCTTTTAACTTTGAGGTAAGCGCAGGAAGATCTTTGTTTGCTATCTCTGCCGCCTTTTCATAATCAAAATTGTTTTTTGCCATCTCAAGCGCGGCATTTTTCTCCTCTATCTCGGATCTGATGCTCTGGATATCTCTGCTTCTTGTTTTTTCTTTTTCCCACTTGGCATTGATAACCGCAAATTTTTCCATTTCCTCGGCAAGCTCTTTTTGCGTCTCTGCAAGTCTTTCACGACTCTGGGCATCGTCCTCCTCCTTGAGAGACGCTTCCTCGATCTTCAGCTGCATTATATGCCTGTTCAGATCATCGAGCTCCACGGGACTCGAATCTCTCTCCATTTTTATGAGAGCGCAGGCCTCGTCAACCAAGTCTATCGCCTTGTCCGGAAGAAATCTGTCAGAGATATATCTGTCAGAAAGCGTGGCCGCGGCCACAAGAGCACCATCAGTGATATTTACACCGTGGTAGACCTCATACCTGTCTTTGAGCCCCCTAAGTATCGATATGGTATCCTCAACATCCGGCTCCTCGACCATCACCGGCTGAAAACGCCTTGCAAGAGCGGCGTCTTTTTCTATGTAGTCTCTGTGCTCATCAAGCGTGGTGGCGCCTATACAGTGAAGCTCACCCCTTGCAAGCATAGGCTTTAGCAGGTTTCCGGCATCCATAGCACCATCTGTTTTGCCCGCTCCGACTATCAGGTGAAGCTCATCGATAAAAAGAATGATCTTTCCGTCGGATGCTTTTACCTCCTCAAGCACCGAACGAAGTCTCTCCTCAAACTCACCTCTGTAGCTTGCCCCCGCGATAAGAGCGCCCATATCGAGAGAAAAAATCTTTTTGTCACTTAAGCCTTTTGGCACATCACCTTTTACTATTCTCTGACTGAGCCCCTCCACAACCGCGGTTTTTCCGACACCGGGCTCACCTATCAGTACCGGGTTATTTTTGGTTTTTCTCGACAATATCTGTATGACATGCCTGATCTCTTTGTCGCGTCCTATGACAGGATCAAGCTTTTGATCTCTCGCCTGCTCCACCAGATCGTGGCCGTATTTTGAGAGCGCATCGTACGTATCCTCGGCGTTCTCGGAGGTTATTTTTTTGCCGCCTCTGACTTTTTCAAGCGCCTGCAAAAACCTCTCCCTGTCGATCCTAAAATCCGAAAAAAGCTTTTTCACTTCATCAGAGGGATGTGCAAGCATTGACAAAAACAAATGCTCCGTTGCTGCGTACTCATCCCCCATAGCCTTTGCTTCATTTTCGGACAGAACAAGCACCTTTCTCAAGCTCTCTCCGACAAATATCTGACCACCTTCAACCTTTGGTCTTTTGTTCAAAAGCCCCTCAACCTGGGCTGCAAACACCTTGGGATCTATCTCTGCTTTTTCAAGGAGACTGGGAATGATAGAGCCTTCGGTATCAAGCATGCTGTACAAAAGATGCTCCTGAACAAGCTCTTGATTGCCATACTCATAGGCTATTTTTTGCATGTTGTTGATGATTTCTCTTGCTTTTTTTGTGAAAATCTCTTCTTCCATTTTTCCTTCCTCCATTCTCACTTTTGCATTCTCAAACCGGAATGTGATTATTTAAGATTTATTTTCCCAGCTTATAAATATATATCAACATTGTGAAAAATGACGCGCTTCCACCTATCAGATTCGACAGCGGCTCAGCAGCAAAAACTCCGTTTGTCGGATTAGCAAAAAACATCGGCAAAATATATGTGAGAGGTATCACAAGTATCACCTTTCTGAGTATCGAAAAAAATATGGATCTTTTTCTGTTTGATAAAGCCTTGTATGTGGTCTGACCTATAAATTGTAATGTCATAAACATGAACAAACAAAAATAAATCCTCGTTGCCGGTATCGCATCCAAAAGTATTGTTTTGTCATTTGAAAAAATAGCAATAAATACCGCCGGAAACAACATCATAAAAATCCAAATAATAAATGTATAAACAAGGCTTAGGACACTCATCACCTTGACTGATTTTCTGACTCGATCATAGTTTGCCGCCCCGTAATTGAAGCTTATCATCGGGGATGATCCCTCGCATATAGCAAGTACCGGCGTCTCAAAAACCTGTCTGAGCGACGAAAGAACCGTCATCACTGATACATATACATATCCACCCGTCCTTGACAGCACCGCATTGCACACTATATTTACAAGCGCATTTGTAAACTGCATCACAAATGCGGATAATCCAAGAGATGTAATTGACAATGTGATACGCAAAGCTTTGTTTTTGTCATTTATAATTCGCTTATTATTGCGATTGAAAACCTTGAGCCTTATGGGCATTTTTTTGCTTTTCAGTATACCAAGTACAACTGTCGCCGATATGCACTGCGAGATGATAGTAGCTATCGCCGCGCCGGATATCCCAAGCCCCAAAGGAAAAATAAATATCGGATCAAGTATGAGGTTTAACACCGCACCAACGATTACGGATATCATACCATATGTCGGAAATCCCTGAGCATTTATAAACGGATTCATCCCGATTGCAAGCATCGAAAAAACAGTCCCCAGCAGATATATACGAAGGTACGGAAGCGCATATATCATTGCCTCATCTCCGGCACCGAACAGTCTGAGGATGGGCTCTGTAGCCACGATCCCTATGATCATGATGACGATCGCCGTGAAAAATTCAAGCAAAAATGTAAGCTTCAGTATAACCTGCGCTCTTTTTTCATTTCCCTCTCCTCTTGCTATCGCAAAAAGAGGCGCTCCGCCTCCTGAGTAGAGATTTGTAAAAGCTGTTATGATTATGATCATCGGGAAAGCAAACCCGAGTCCTCCCAGTGCTTTTGTGCCAACCTCCGGTATCCTTCCGATATAAATGCGGTCTATCAGATTGTACAAAAGATTTACGAGTTGGGCTATAAGCATCGGCAGCGCGGCCGATATGATATTTTTAATTATATTTCCTTTTCCAAAATCAAGCTGTTTCATATATATCTTCTTTCAAAAATATTTGCAAAATCGCGTGCTAAATCTCCGAAATCTCAACCTTCGAAAATTTACGATAAAAAACTTGCTAAAATGTTTTAGGTGTGTTATACTTCTCATTGATATTCGATTTTTGAGAGAGGTGCGTATGCCAACAATCAAGGACATAGCCGCAAAGCTCGGTGTATCATCAGGTACGGTTTCAAAAGGCTTAAACGGTGCAGAGGATATAAGCGAATCCCTTCGTGAAAAGATCCTCGCCACTGCCGTCGAGATGGGTTATACCAAAAAAAGTCTCCATAAGCCCGATACCAGAAAGCTTTGCATTTTTATTGAAAATATGGACTATTATCTTGAGGATGATTTTGGTTATGATATCATCCTTGGCTTCAAGCACGCCGCTTACAAGGAAAACTGGGATGTTGAGGTGATCCCCGTATCCGAGGAATTCCAGAGCAAGCGCCCTTATGATTCGTTTATGATGGGAAGAAGTATCAGCGGTTCTCTAAACCTCGGTTTTGCTGTTGATGATCCCTGGATGACAGAGTTCAAAACTACTTCGGTTCCCACAATTCTTTTTGACAACTTTATCAGAGAAAATCCCATGGTCGGTTCCGTCGGAACGGATGATGAAGAGGGAATTGGTCTCGCTATAGAGCATCTAACCGGGCTCGGTCATAGAAAAATAGCATTATTGAACGGTCCCGAAACCGCAATGGTGTCTCAAAGCAGACTCAAGGCTTACGAATCCAACATGAAAAAACACGACCTGGCTTATTCTCACAGATTTATAGCTCATGAACCATACTCACAGGATGCCGCAAGAAAGCATGTTAAGCAGTTTCATGAAATCGGCATCACAGCCATCGTTTGCGGAAACGACACCCTTGCTTTGGGTGTCATAAAAGAATGCGAAAGACTCGGAATCTCAGTTCCTGGCGAAATGAGCGTGGTTGGCTATGATGACATCACCGCCTGCGACAGATCCATCCCTCCTCTTACGAGTGTCAGACAGGATCGTGTCCAGCTCGGCAAATGTTGTTATTATGTTTTATACGCTTTGGTAAACGGTGTATCATTGAGCCGAAACCTTCTGCGTCCTTCACTTACTGTAAGAAGCTCAACTGCTGAGGCTCCGGCAAATCAGGTGAGATTATAATTCTTTTATGGTATATCTGTACAACCTTCTGAACAGTACTATCGAGATAACAAACGACATCATTTCCGCTATCGGAAATGCCCACCAGACATTTGTAACACTGCCTGTCAATGACAAAAGCCACGCTGCAGGAATAAGCACAACCAACTGTCTTCCGACCGAAACTATCAGGGAATTCATGCTTTTTGAAAATGCCTGAAATGTCGATACGAGCATTATACTTGCGCCCGCGATCGGGAACGACAGACTGATGATCCTGAGTGCCGGAACACCGATCTCAACCATTGAGTCCGATGCCTGGAAAAATCCAAGTAACGCAGTCGGTATGAGCTGAAAGAGCACTGTTCCGACTGTCATTATCACTACGGCCAACACGATCGAAAACTTCAGTGCTTCCTTGATCCTCTCTTTTTTTCTCGCCCCGAAATTATACGCTATAACAGGTATAAGTCCATTGTTCAATCCAAAAACCGGCATAAAGAAAAAGCTTTGAAGCTTGAAATAAACTCCGAAAACCGCTGTCGCCGTATCCGAGAATTTGCCAAGTATCACATTCATCGCATAGGTCATAACAGAGCCTATGGACATCATAAGCATCGACGGCACTCCGACCATATAGATCTGTTTTAGGTATTCACTTTTCGGTTTGAATATTTTTTTCAACGAAAGGTTGACTTCCGGATTGCGTTTGATATTGAAAAATATCCCGATACAGGAAGCGATGCTCTGACCGAAAATAGTTGCGATCGCCGCACCCGCAACGCCAAGCCTCGGAAATCCAAAATATCCAAAAATAAGGATCGGATCAAAAATAACATTGATAACCGCACCCGTGATCTGACTCACCATACTGAGAAGTGTTCTTCCTGTGGACTGCAAAAGTCTCTCAAATGTAATCTGTAAAAAAAGAGGCATAGCAAAGCAAGAGACTATGCCAAGATACGAACTACCATAAGAAACAATCACAGGATCAGAGCTCTGCCCACTGATAAATGCTTTTGCGCCAAAAAGTCCGATAAACACAAACACCAAAGCACTGATAATAATGGCGAGTATTCCATTGTTTGCAGCTCCGTCTACACTGTCCTGCTTTTTTTCTCCAAGCGATCTCGACAAAAGAGCATTGATACCGACTCCCGTTCCCGCAGCAACCGAAATCATCAGGTTCTGCATAGGAAACGCAAGTGTAACCGCAGTAAGGGCTTTTTCCTCAATCTGCGCCACAAAGATCGAATCTACTATATTGTACATAGCCTGTACAAGCATAGATATCATCATTGGGAACGAGATCGATACAATAAGTCTTTTGACGGGCAGGACACCCATCTTGTTTTCCATAATTGATTACCCCAAAAACCTCATTTTATCGCTGTCAGGAGCTTTCTTTTTGCGCTCCTGCTGTACCGGTTTTTTGATGCCGGCAGCATCCTCAAGATCTCTTGTCATGCCATTTTTGCAACTATCACAAAATCTGCCTGACTTGATCGTTTTTCCGCATCTCTCACAAGGTATACCTATCGGCGAATCCGATGAGAATATCAGCCTGTCCTCGCGAACCCAGCGCTGGATCTGCTTCGGGCTTACCTCACATTCTTTTGAAAGTGTTTTCATATCTACATTCGGATGTTCTCTGACGTATGTCTTGACCTCCTTGAATTTCTCTTCAACGGCTTTGTTGCACACCTGGCAGATACGCGGTCCGGCTATGTAGTTAAACAGTTTTCCGCATCTTGCGCAGCTTATCATCTCCATGATATGTACCTCCTTTTAGTTAAAAATCCTTGCCTATACAAATATATATCGCATATACACTTTTTACACCGATGCTTTTGAGCACTTTTGCACAAACCTCAACGGTCGAACCTGTAGTATATATATCATCGACCAAAAGCACATTGTCGGGGATCTGCTCCCTGCAAAGCTTTTCGTCCGCCTCAAAAGCTGACAAAAGACTTTTTTTGCGCTCTGTGGCACTTAGCTTTTTCAGCGGTTGTGTGTAAAGCGTTCTTTTGATGAGCGGCAGCACCGGAATCCCGATCCTTTTGCTCATTTCCGCTGCAAGCCTTTCAGCTTGATTGTAGCCCCTGAATCGAAATCTCTTTTTGTGGATCGGCACGGGAACTATCGCATCCGGCTTACACTTTTGTATGAAATCATATCGGGCACTGCATATCTCGTCTGCATACACGGCCGCATCCTCAGCGCAGCCTCCATACTTAAAATCAGCCATCGCAAGCTTGGTGACCTCATCGTAAACCCAAACCGCAGCGCCTTTGTCAAGCGCAGGAAAAATGTTCATCTCGCAGTTTGAACAATACTCAGTCTCAGCATCTGCCACAGGCTTTCCGCAACGCATACACACCGGCTCTGTCACATACGACAGACGATGTCCGCACCCTATACAATATCCGTTTTCATCAGAGCTTAATAACTTCCCACAAAAAATGCATTTTTCGGGAAACAAAATATCCGCTACTCGCATAAGCTCCGTCCGATGATATCAATAACATATACCACACTATATTGTAGCATATTTTTCATTTTTACGCAATACCTTGAACGAAATAAATGCCTACGACATCATATCTCCTCGATCCTCTCCTGCAGCGAGGAATACCGCCTTCTCTCAGCCTCGTTTCCAATCATCCCCTGGACCGTATCGGGGTTCCCGATGATGGTCACAAGTGATTTTCCTCTGGTAACAGCGGTGTAGAGGATATTTTTGGTCATAAGCGGCCTGGGCCCCGCAAGAAGCGGAAGTACGACGGCCTTGTACTCACTTCCCTGGGATTTGTGTACCGTGATCGCGTATGCAAGCTCTATCTCATCAAGGCTGGCGTAGGGATATGTGATATATCTGTCGTCAAACTTTACCGTGACCTCACGCAGAGCATTGTCTATGCGCTCTATAATGCCCAGATCTCCGTTGAAAACTCCCGTCCCCTCCTCGAGGACAACTCCGTTGTAACCTTTGATCTCGTACTTTATCTGATAATCATTTTTGATCTGCATCACCTTGTCGCCCTCGCGAAAAATGCTCTCGTGGTGCGTGATCTCCGCCTTCGAGGGCGATGCGGGGTTTAAGTATTTTTGCAGCACCTCATTGCAGTGGATGGATCCAAGCTCTCCTTTTTTCATAGGCGTAAGCACCTGTATGTCAAGCGGCGTACAATCAAGAAACGGAGGTAGCTTCGTCCCGACCACATACAGCATCATCTCAAGTGTGTCGTGCGCCGTAGCCCTTCTGATACAGAAAAAGTCTTCCCCGGAATTATCAAGAGGGATGTTTTGTCCGGCCTGTATCCTGTGCGCATTCATGACTATATCGCTTTTTGCAGCCTGCCTGAAGATTTTTTCAAGTCGTACTACATTGAACCTTCCGGTGTGGATGATGTCTCTGAGGACATTTCCGGGACCGACGCTCGGAAGCTGATTTTCGTCGCCGACAAGTATCAGCCTTGTCCCCACTGTAAGTGCTTTTAGCAGATGCTCAAAAAGAAAAATGTCAACCATGGACATCTCATCTATGATGAGCACATCCGTTTCAAGTGGATTGAATTCATTTCTGTTCCACTTACCTGATTCGGTGCTGTCATCCTCTCCCGGCATCCCGCTGTACTCAAGAAGTCTGTGTATCGTCTGCGCTTCATATCCCGTGGCTTCACTCATTCTTTTTGCAGCACGGCCGGTAGGCGCTGCAAGAAGTATCGAATACCCCTGATCCTTGAGCGCTTTTATGATCAAATTAATGGTTGTTGTTTTTCCCGTTCCCGGTCCTCCGGTGATGACTAATAACCCTTTTTGTAATGCTTCAATAACAGCTTTTTTTTGCATTTTGTCGAGCTTGATCCCGACGTTTTTTTCGAGTTTATTTATATATCTTTCATCCTCCGCATCGCTTAAAACCGTTACATCCAGGTCAACTAACGTTCTTGCGCAGGCACATTCCGCATAGTATAATGACGGTTTATATATCCTTCTTTCTTCATCATTTTTTTTCACTACTATGAGCTTTTTTTCTTCCATTTCATCGATGGCAGAAAGCACATTATCCGGGTCTGCATCAAGCTCCTCGACAGCTTTTTCGAGTAATACTTTTTCGGGCACATATACATAGCCTTCAGACGCCCCCATATCGAGAACATATATGATCCCGGCTTTTATACGCTCGGGCGATCTGATATCAAATCCCGCTTTTCTCGCGATCTCATCAGCAGTGCGAAATCCAACTCCTTTTATATCATTTACAAGCCTGTATGGTTCTGTTTTTATAACATCATATAACCTGTCTTTGTACTGCTTGTGAATCTTTACTGCAAGTGCATTTGTAATGCCGAATTTTTGCAGAAAAATAATCGCTTCGCGCAGTTCATTTTTTTCATTAAATTGGGCGGAAATATCTCTTGCTTTTTTCTCTGAAATTCCTTTTACTTCAGCGAGTCTTTCCGGTTCTCTTTCTATGATCTCAAAAGTTTTTTCGCCGAATTTATCTACTATTCTTTTGGCCAGTCCGCCTCTGATACCGGCTATTGCTCCCGACGAAAGATACTTGAGCATAGCGATCTCGTTGTCGGGATCCGCTGCCTCATAGGATATGACTTTTAATTGTTCCTGATATATTGGGTGGATCGTGATATCTCCGACTACCTTTACATAATCACCCTCGTGTATAAAAGGAAACGTCCCCACGCAGGTCATATCATCGTCGTCACCGCACTCTAAAACGAGAACGGTATAACCGTTCTCGTCATTTCTAAACACTATATGATTTACATATCCTTTGAGTTCTACCATTTATTTCCTCATTTACATCGTCGATGCGGCGATAGTCGAAGCCGCTGCCACCCCCGCTGCACCAACGAGTTCCTCCGCAGTCTGCTGCGGTGTAGCTTCTGATGATTGTTTTGCTTCTTTTACGGCATCACTTAATGCCTGCGCCTGCTCAGCTGTCGTTGTATCAGCGCTTATCCCGAGCTTTTGATTTGTTATGCTCTGGTAAAGCTGCTCCGCGATACCTACTCCCTGTCCGGCAGACATCATTTTTTTCATCAGATCCTGATAATAATTGTCCTTGAAATTCTCAAGGTACATCTTTGATGTGGAGTCTCCATCCTCTTCATCATCGGAAAAAATCTTGGTTGTTTTTTCCATGTTTTTGTATATCTGCTCAAGCATATAACTCTCAAAATCTTTGCATGCCTGGAGTGTGTCGTCATCCGATGTTGCACTCTGGATCTGTGCAGAGAGCTTGTCTGCGGCAGCCACGGAGGCATCCGCGTAAACATTTGATGTGGAGTTCATGGATATATTTGGATCAAGTGTTACTGCCATAGTGGGGCTCCTTTCTATTCAATAATCATTCACGGTGTTTCCGCTCACCGTGAATGCATTCACGGCTACTTCCCACTCATTCGGAAAGTCCGCACTCGTGCACACATATGCATCCAAGCAAGCTTGATGCATATGTGCACCCGGTGCTCTACCGTGTGCTACGCACACACTTTCCTCATAATGGGAAGTAACGGCTTTCAGCCTACATCCAAAGCTTGATCGTGATTGAAAGTGAACTTTCATCACGATTAAGCTTCGTCTGTAGCCGTGAATGGTGACTATGATCTCAAGTTGTTCGCTTGCTGGAGCATCTCATCGGATGCCGTGATTGCTTTGGCGTTCATTTCATAGGCACGCTGTGTGATGATCATATTTACCATCTCGTCAGCGGCATTTACATTGGACATCTCGAGGTATCCCGATTTGATCTTTGATCCGAGCGCATACGGAGTGTATGTGGTCGGCTCTCCTGATGCATCGGTCTCAGCGTAGTTCGAACCGGCTATTTTTTCAAGTCCGCCCGGGTTCGGGAATGTCGAGAGTCCTACCTGGATCCCGAGATTGTATCTGTTTCCTTCGTCATTTACATAAGTGAGCTGTCCATCCATATCGATCTGCACAAGGTCTGTTCTGTAGCCCTCCTCCAGGTGGATATGGTTTCCGGCCGAGTCAAGAACAGGATTTCCGTCACTGTCAGTAAGCGTTGTACCGCCGTCATTGTCAACAGCCATTACAAAATGTCCGTTTCTGGTATATCCTATAGTCCCGTCCGTCATCTGAACCCTGAAAAATCCTTCGCCCTGTATAGCGAAATCAAACTGTCCGTGAGACTCTCCGAACGCGCCTTGTCTGAAGTCAGATGATATGGCGCCCACACGAACTCCGAGTCCTACCTGCGCTCCCACAGGCTTAGGCTCTCCGGTCGGAGTCGTTGACTTTCTCTGGAGATTTTGATATATAAGGGATTTGAAATTGGTCTGTTGTGTTTTGTATCCCGTAGTGTTTATGTTTGACAAGTTGTTTGCAACCACATCAAGACTTGTCTGCTGTCCGATCATTCCGCTCGCTGCGGTCCAAAGTGATCTCATCATAGGCCTTTACCTCTCTTTCGTATGCAAAGTATCAAAAATGCTCCGCACGTAACCTTAAACTTATTGAACTCGTCCGATATCATTTGCTGCAGCCTGGATCATGGTATCGTATGATCTGATGACCTTTTGGTTTGCCTCATAGGCTCTTGTAACGGTGATCATATCAACCATTTCTTTTACAACATTTACATTGGACTGTTCGGTATATCCCTGTATCACCTGTGCGTTGCCGTCGAACTCGGTCGCTCCCTCCACAGGCTCAAACATTGTATTGCCGTATTTTTTCAGATATCTGTAATCCTCAAAATCAGTTATCTGAAGTGAATCTATAACCTCTCCGTCCGCGGTGATAAGTCCCTGCGGTGAAATCGTGACACTTTTTGAATCCGTAGGTATATATATGTCACCGTTTTTTCCCATAACCGCGTTTCCGTCCGCGTCCACCAGATGTCCTTCTTTGGTCAACGTAAAGCGCCCGTCACGAGTGTAACGGGTTTTTTCCTCTCCGTTCGCAGTGGTTACTTTGATCGTGAAAAATCCCGAACCGCTGAGAGCGCAGTCATATGTGCCGCCCGTGCCACGGATAGAGCCCTGTGCATGGTCGGTGTATGTCTCGCCGATCTTGACACCCAAACTTAAGTGTCCGATCGCCTGATTGTGATACGCTTCAGATCCATCCCTGATCTTGATACCGAGTACCTGGTCAAACGCTTGAGATGTAGACTTATCAAGCTTAAACCCCACGGTGGTCGAGTTGGCCATGTTGTTTGACAACACATCCATTCTCTTCTGCTCATTGACCATCCCTGTCCAAGCAGTATAAAGGCCTCGTAACATATAAATCCTCCATGACGAGCACTTGTGCGAGTCACCGCATGCGTGCTTGAAGCACGCATGTCGGATCAAAGGTTATTTGTGCTCGATGCAAATAACCGTGTGAAAAATCGGCATATCAATGCGATTTTTCACACTAATCCTCCCTTTACCAACTGCTAACTTCGATCAAGATTGCGAGATACATATGCATGGTCTGTTCTTATCTCGCGTCTTATAAAAATAATCAGATTATAGCATTAGCCACTTCATACAAATATATCGACAGGGAGGAGCATATAATTAACCCCTCCCTGAAAAAAACTTATTCTGAATAATCCGATACCAGGCTCGATGTGTTGCCGCTCAAGAATTCGACATATCGTCCCGTGCCTATGGCAACAGCTGTCATCGGATCCTCGGCAGTCATTGTGGTGATACCTGTTTTTGATTCTATGAGCTCTTCAAGTCCGTAGAGAAGGCTTCCGCCTCCGGTGAGGACGATACCTCTGTCTGCTATATCGGCTGCAAGCTCCGGCGGAGTTTTTTCGAGAACGCTGTGTACCGCCTCTACGATCTGTGAAGTTTTCTCGCGAAGAGCTTCCTCAGTCTCCTCCGATGTGACTGTGATAGTCTTTGGAAGTCCTGTGACGAGGTTTCTACCTCTGACATCCACAGATACGCTTTCCGGTCTCGGGAACGCCGAACCGATCTTGATCTTGATATCCTCGGCTGTTCTCTCACCGATCAAAAGATTGTGTTTTTTTCTCATATATCTGACGATAGCGTCGTCAAAATCATCACCGGCAGTTTTGATGGATGCGCTTACAACGGTTCCTCCAAGCGAGATAACCGCAACATCTGTCGTTCCACCACCGATATCAACTATCATGTTTCCGCAAGGTCTGGAAATGTCAATCCCTGCTCCTATAGCCGCCGCGATCGGCTCCTCTATGATCTTTACATCTCTGGCGCCCGCCTGAAATGCCGCATCCTCAACCGCTTTTCTCTCGACCTCGGTAACCTGCGAAGGTACGCAGATACTGATGAGAGGTTTGCGGAATCTCTGTCTTCCGACTGATTTCTGGATGAAGTATTTGAGCATTTTTTCCGTAACCGTGTAATCCGAGATGACGCCCTGTCTGAGCGGTCTGACAGCTACGATATTTCCGGGAGTACGCCCGAGCATCTGTCTTGCTTCCTCTCCGATCGCTTTGATCCTGTTTGTGTCACGGTCAAAAGCGACGACACTCGGCTCCTTGAGCACTACTCCTTTTCCGTTGAGATATACCAAAATACTGGCTGTTCCAAGATCTATACCTATATCAAAAGCCATTGCTTTTATGCTCCTTTCATTCTCTATCTTCTTCTTATATTTATATATCAAAGCTAATTATACATACTATGGACTTATTTTTCAAGAAAAAATTGCATTTTCCTGAAAAATAACCTCACTCAGCCTCGGCCACCTGAAGCATGATCGCGCACTCGACTCTTTTGCGCTGAAGCTTACATCCTGTTTCGTAGGGCTTGAGTATGCTTCCATGCGCGTGATAAGCGTTTGCTGCGCATCCCCCGCTGCAGAAAAACCTGGCAAAGCAATCTCTGCACTCGGGCTTCGCATAAACGTTGCAGAGCTTGAACTCGTCTACAAGCTCTGTGTTTTTGATGCCTTCGTCGACATTTCCTATGCAGAATTTTTCCTCGCCCACAAACTGATGGCAGGGATAGAGATCACCCCAAGGTGTCACCGACAGGTACTCCGTCCCGGAACCGCAACCCGAAAGCCTTTTGTAGACGCATGGGCCGCCCGAAAGATCGAGCATATAGTGGAAAAATGTAAAGCCCCTGCCCTCTTTTTTTCTTTTCAGCATTTCCTTTGCAAGCTCATCGTAGCCCTCGCAGATAACCGGTATATCCTCATCTGTTATCGCATAAGGCTCTTTGGGATCAGCGACCACCGGCTCTACCGATATCTGCTCAAATCCCTCATCGGCCAGGCTTAAAACATCCTTTACAAAATCAGTATTGTAGTGAGTAAATGTCCCTCTGACATAGTACCTCTGCTGGTCTCTTGACTCAGCAACTTTTTTGAATTTTTCTATGATGTCATCGTACGAGCCGCGCCCGTCGTGATAAGGACGCATCTTGTCGTGGATCTCTTTTCTTCCGTCTATACTGAGGACGACATTATCCATCTCACGATTGACAAACTCTATAACATCATCATCTATAAGCA
Organism: uncultured Lachnospiraceae bacterium; assembly: GCA_947166015.1. Lineage (GTDB taxonomy): Bacteria > Bacillota > Clostridia > Lachnospirales > Lachnospiraceae > Eubacterium_F. The sequence continues at coordinate 15,902 of CAMVCQ010000012.1, read as the reverse complement.
CACCATTTGTAGTGAGCGTAAATCTGAAATGCTTGTCGTGTGAACTCTCAAGCTCTCTGCCGTATGCGACGAGCTGCTTGACTACTTCGAAGTTCAAAAGCGGCTCACCGCCGAAAAAGTCAACCTCGAGGTTTCTCCTGCTTCCGGAATTCGCAACCAGGAAATCAAGGGCTTTTTTGCCGACCTCAAAACTCATCAGCGACCTGTCACCGTGATACTCTCCTTCACCGGCAAAGCAGTATGCACACCTGAGATTGCAGGCGTGAGCTATATGCAGGCACAGTGCTTTGACCACAGTCTGACGCTTTTTGAAATCCAAAACTCCGTCCTTGAAATCGTCATCGGTGTACAGTGTTCCGTTCTCCTCAAGCCCCTGTATCGCATCAAAAATCTCCCGAAAGTCTTTTTCTTCAAGCTTTTCCTCGGGATGAGCGGCGCTTACTTTTTCGGATATGCGGACAAACTCCTCTTCCCTGTATCTGTCAGCTGAGTCCTCCTCGAGCTCTGTTAGTACATCATAAACTATATCATCCACAACGTGAACGGATGACGAGTTGACATCCAACACGATGTTGTATCCGTTGTTTTTAAATAAATGAAGCATATTTTTCCTTTGTCAATAATGTTTAATTTCGGTTATAATTCAAACAACCCCATGGCACAAAACGCGCCTGGGGTGAAATAGAAACGTTTCAAATAATAGTGATATACGATCAGCGCTTAGCCTGCTCGCAGGTCTGGTTTCCTACTGTGCAGGATGTTTTGCAAGCTGACTGGCAGGATGTCTGGCACTCGCCACATCCACCTGTTTTAACTGTATCCTTAAGGTTCTTTGTTGTAATAGTTTTAATGCGTTCCATAGTTTCCTCCATTCTAAAGTGCGATAAAAATGTCCCGCACTTATTTGTTTGTGCTCAAAAGCTCGCTGACAAGCTGTGCCTGTCAACGAATTGATTATAGCATCTGGCATAACCACTGTCAAGCGGAATCAATCCTGTGATTCTTTTTCAACCTCGACGATGGCGTTTTTCTGCATTGGGATTCGGCAGTTTTTGTTGCTTCCGAACTCAACGATAATGACATCATCCGAAGGGATGTCTATCACAACTCCGTAGAAGCCGCTGGTAGTCAGGATGGAATCCCCAACCTCAACAGCGCTCATCAAAGCCTGATGCTCTTTCTCTTTTTTTCTGTTTGGTCGTATCGCAATGAAATAAAAAGCAGCGATGATAACGACATACAGTACGATAATTCCTATTGTTCCTCCTGATGCACCCATTGTTACTCTCCTTTTTTTGGTGATTTTATTTTAGGGACGTGCGGATGATCACTTTTGATATCACTGTGTACCGTGATCTTTGCACGCCGTATCCTGTTTATTTATTTGTCATTGAAGCGATAGTTTTATCTTTGTAATCCTTGTATCTGCCCTCGCGTATAGCTTCTCTCGCTCCCTCGACAAGCTTGTTGTAGAAATAGAGATTGTGCAGTACAAGCAATCTCATACCGAGCATTTCTTTTGCCTTCAAAAGATGTCTGATATAGGCTCTGCTATGATGTCGGCAAACCGGGCAATCACAGCCTTCCTCTATCGGACGGTCGTCTTTTTCGTAAGCTGCATTGTTTAGATTCAGCTTTCCGGAAAATGTATATGCGTGTCCATGTCGTCCGTTTCGTGATGGATAAACGCAGTCAAAAAAGTCCACGCCACGGTCGATGCTCTCCAATATATTTTCAGGAGTTCCGACTCCCATCAGGTAAACAGGCTTATCCTTTGGCAAATGCGGCACTGTCACATCGAGTATGCGATACATCTCGTCATGTGTCTCTCCGACCGCAAGTCCTCCTATGGCGTAGCCCGGAAGGTTGAGCTCTGTTATTTTTTGGGCGTGCTCTATGCGGATATCCTCATACGTCGCGCCCTGATTGATACCAAACAGCATCTGGTCCGGATTGATGGTGTCCGGAAGAGAGTTGAGTCTCTCCATCTCATTTTTGCATCTGACGAGCCACCTCGTTGTGCGGTCAACCGATGCCTGTATATAGTCTCTGTCAGCTGTAGAGGAGGGACATTCATCAAAGGCCATAGCTATCGTGGAACCCAGATTTGACTGTATCTGCATACTCTCCTCGGGCCCCATAAAAATGCGGTGCCCGTCTATATGAGACGCAAACTCGACGCCCTCTTCTTTTATTTTTCTCAGATCTGCCAGAGAAAAAACCTGAAACCCACCCGAGTCTGTAAGTATCGGGCGATGCCAGTTCATAAACCTGTGAAGACCTCCAAGCTCTCGGACAACTTTGTCTCCCGGCCGCAAATGAAGGTGATATGTGTTGCACAGTTCCACCTGCGTTCCTATTTCTTCGAGGTCTATAGACGAAACCGCTCCTTTGATGGCAGCCACAGTCCCGACATTCATAAACACCGGGGTTTCTATCTCACCGTGGACCGTCGTCATCCTTGCGGTTTTGGCTAAGCCGTCAGTAGCAACTACTTCGTACATCAGTTGCGCCCACAGCAGTATTTGTACTTTTTGCCTGATCCGCATGGACAGGGATCGTTTCTTCCGACCTTTCTATCCTCTTTGTGGATCGTGCCTGAAGCCTTCTGCTCTTTGTAGAGCTCTTTTCTCCTATCCTCATCGATCAGCTTGTCCCACTGCGGAAGATTGTAGAGCCAGTCGGCATTGCAATCAACCATGTTTTTGTAGAGAGTTTCAAGCTCGAGATCGATTTTTACCTGAGTGTCCTCTTCCATTTCTTCGATAGGGTTTTGCTCCTTCAGGGAGTCATTGACTCCGTCAAGAAATCCAACCATCATGGAAAGCGGTACATCGTATTTTTCTGCAAGCTCTTTTACGGTACCCGAAACAACCTGTGTCGGATCCTCCAAAAGCTGCTCGTATATCCCTTTTTCGAGTTCAAAATACTTTTGCCAAAATTTCTGTCCGTCAGGCGTAGTCTGCATTTCCTCACTGTAAGCATAATCACGCCAGTCCTGTAATAAAGCCATTGATAATTCCTCCATCTATACGGCATTTTTTCAAAAGCGGCACAAAAATGAACGCACTTCCGCCGCAAAAAAATAACCGAATCAATTAATTATTCTCATCTCCGATCGTGTTTGAAACCGCACCGCCTATGACAGCCGATACAACCGATGCAACAACTATAACTGCGAGAATAACGATCCCAATAACCACTCCTACTGCAACTCCGGTACTCATAATCATCATCCTTTCATCCCGATGTAATGACGGTCAAAAAAACCGTCAAGCCTTATAGTAACATGTTTATCTTATTAAATCAAGTGATTTTTCAATACTCCGACCTCACAAACAAAAGACCAAATGTCCCCGGACCGCAGTTTACGGCAATTGACGGTGAAGCCTTCTGAACGATCACGTTTTCAAAATCCCAGTGCTTTTCGACCTCGTTTTTCAGGAAATCAAGCTCCCTTTTTGTAAGTCCGACATACGTTATAAACAGGTATTTGCGATCACAGTTGGTCATTTTTTTGTAGCATTGTGCCATATATTTTTTCCAGCTATGCTCACGTGAACCGAATATAAGCCCTCCGACACCCATTTTTCCTTTTTTCATTCGGATAACAGGATGGAACAAAAATGACTTGATGACTTTTGCAACACTGTTTCCGACCTGATCGGCTCTGGCAAGATAATCAAGGTTGTCAACTACGAAGCTTGTCTCCACGGCATCTCTCATTTTTTCGATCTTCTCTGATATATCGTCCACTGAAGCACCCTGAGAGGCAAGCCTTGCGGCTTCTGCAACCAAAAGCCCCATACCTGATGAAAGGTGTCTGGAGTCTATAACAGTTACATTGTCAAACGCTTTTGAAGCTTCGACCGCGTGGTAGTACCCGGATCTCTCAACCCCCGAGGACAGGGATATATGTACGATGTTTCTCGATTTTTCAAGCTGCTCTGCGAAAAATACCTCGTGTTCTTTGACACCGGGGACCTCTGTTTTGACCGCGGTTGAGTTTTTCTCCATAAATGCGATAAGTCCGCTTGACTCTATCTCTTCTCCGTCATCAAAGTCACCCTTCTCTGTGCAGACTCGATGCGGTATCACTCCTATTGAGTATTTTTCCAAAATGCTTTTGGGGATATCCGCCACGCTTTCGGTAGTGATCGTGATCAGCCTTTTTCTGTTTCGCGTCTGCATCCAAGCCATACTCTCTTCGAGGATCTCGCCGTTGTCTTCATTATCCTCGACCTCTACAAGCTCTTTTGGAAGCTGGTGATAGAGCTCTTTTTCGAGTGCCTCACCGCTCACGGGTTTCAAAAGATACCCGTCAAAGCCCTCGTTTGCGTACAATATCTGACTCTCTTTGCCGGCATTGGCAGTGAGAACAACTATCTTCGCATCTTTTGACATACCGCCGATCTGATCTCTGATGGCGTGCATACAGCTCACTCCGTCCATTTCAGGCATCAGATGATCCATAAATATAACATCGTATTTTTCACTCAGGGTTTTCTCGAGAGCTTCTTTTCCGCTTTCGACGGTATCTATCTGTACTTCAGTCTCCCTCAAAAGCTTTGTCACGACCAAAAGGTTTGACTGAGTGTCATCTACGGCAAGCACTCTCGCTTTCGGAGCGGTAAAGCTTACCTTGTAGTCTTTTCTGAGGACGCCTCCACTTTTTTCACCGATATCTCCGACCTCGGTATCATCGGCGATCTCCTGCGGGATCTCTACGATAAATGTCGAGCCTTTCATGTATATACTGTTTACCGTGATCGTACCATTCATCATATCTACGAGCTGTTTGACTATGGAAAGACCAAGCCCGGTACCCTCGATGTATTTATTTTTTTCCTCATCCATTCTTTTGAACGCATCAAACAGATGCGGGATGTTTTCTTTTCTGATACCCATCCCCGTATCCGATACGGTGTATATGATCTTGGATGTGTTTGAACCCTGATTCTCACATTGGATAGAGAGCTTGACAGAGCCCTCTTTTGTGTACTTGATGGCGTTATTCAGGATGTTGATCAGAACCTGCCTGATACGCATTTCATCTCCCACAAGCTGCGACGGGAGGCTCGGCTCGACCTCTACGGAGAATTTCAGTCCTTTGTCCTGCGCTCTGATCCAAAGCATCCCGACTATATCCGAAAGCATATCGGCTGTGTTGTATGTAGAATTCACGATCTCCATCTGACCCGACTCAAGCTTTGACATATCGAGGATGTCATTTATCAAATGCAAAAGCATTTTTCCGGCGGACTGGATATTGGCAGCATCCTGTGCCACCTCATCGGATATCTCCTCCCTGAGGATCATCTCGTTTAAGCCTATGATCGTATTTATCGGTGTCCTTATCTCATGGCTCATATTAGAGAAAAATGTGTTCTGAGCCTGTGACAGTCCCTCGAGCTCTTTTTTTTGCGCCTCGGATTCGAGGATCCTTCTGCCGCTTTTGTACCTCGTATACAAAAGCGCGACCCCCAGTGCGATCTGCACTATAGCATAGATGATAAAGTCGCCTACATTATTTTTCAAAAATGCAAGCTCGACTCCCTGCGAGAAAAACAGTACCAATAACGCCGAAAAAGATGCCAGTGAAATAACAACATAAACAATCGGCTCCAGATACATACAAAACGGGATGCACAATGACGTTACTACAAACATCATTATCTCCACATGCGAGTACATGCTGGTGTCCACGATACTGTACACAACCGCCCACCCGATAAGCAGCGTCGCTGCTACAGAGTTTATCCATGGGACAAAGCGATATCTGATCTCATAGTCTTTTTTTACCCACAATGTGATCACATAGTACACGGCTGTACAAATTATAAAAAATATAAATAACGACACATACATCAGGTAATGATCTTTGAACAACTGCGGTGAAACAAGCGCGGCGATCAAGTACCCTACTTCGCCGATGATCACTGTCGGACTGACTACGGAGGCTATATTTAGGGCGGATTGTATCCCTTGTTTTCTGATCTTGTTTTTAAACGGATCATGAAAACCCGGCTTCATGATAAACTCATATAATCCCTTCATACTCAGTCCTCACCTCCCTCAGGTATAAACTCTATAATTTCATCCTCCAAAGGACTGAATTCCAAAATCTCTTCCGTTTCCGCTCCGGCAGTTGCACCTGAGCAGACCTCGGATATTTTTTTCACGATCAGATCATATCTTTCCATCATTCCATCGTGTGAAGCCTTGACTACATCAAATTTGCCTGCTTTTGAAGCCTCCTCAAGCTGTTTTGCCTCGCCGGATAACTCGGTCGCTCCGATCATTTTTGCGGTGCTTTTGAGTGCGTGTACGTATATTGCGTAGTTTTTGGCATCTTCTTTTTCATAGCATTCGGTCAGATTGGCCTTCTTTTCTTCCGACTCTCTCACAAATTGCTGCAAAAGCTCTGTGTAAAAACTCTCATCATGCTGACAGTATGTGAGCCCTTTTGCAGTGTCTATCCCGACTTCTTTGAGTGGTGAAGTATGAACTACGGCATCCCCCTCAACAAATGCATCTGAAATATCCTCTTTTGGGGACTCCTCAAATGTGAATGAAACAAGGTTTTTGGGAAGGACTTTTTTCAGGACTCTTTCGAGCTCGGTTATCTCTATAGGTTTACTTATAAATCCGTCAAATCCCTCTCTTGCAAACATCTCTCTTGCGGAGCTTATGGTATTGGCGGTAAGCGCTACTATCGAAACATCTCTCCTCTCCCTGGCTGCATCGGACTTGAGACGTTTCATAGCTTCAACTCCGTCCATACCGGGCATCATATGATCCATAAAAATGATATCATAGTCGTTTTCGGCAAACATTTTTATGGATTCAACGCCCGAGTCAGCCGTCTCTATCTCCATACCGTAGCCTTTCAGGATGCCTGTGGCAACGATCAGGTTCATCGGTTCATCATCCACAACAAGCCCGCGAACTCCGTCAAGGACCATTCTTCCTTCATTGTCTCCGTCGTCTTCGCTGGTTAAACTCAGCGCCGACACGACCGGGAAGCAGTAGAAAGGTTTGGGCATCAGGTGCGCTTTTGATCCTTCGGAAATCCTGAGACAGCCCCCCGCAACAACCTCAACGCGAACTGTTTTCGCAAGCTCATCTATGTAAGCTCTATTATCAACATACTCTTTTTCTCCAACAAACAGATGCGTCAGAGACATCTGTGCTACCAGCTTTTTGAGATCGGCAACATTGTCAACACGGTTCATCGTGACACCGAGTCCCCGAACTATGTTTTTCACGAGGTTATCATAGTAATGTCTCACATTTGGATGAGGATACTTTTCAAAGCACAAAAATCCTCCGATCCTCAACTCGTCAGGATCAGAAACAGACATACAAGCTCCCGGATCGATAACCTTTTGTGGAATGCTGAGTTTGACGGTAGTTCCTACATTTTTTTCGCTCTCGACCGTGATAAATCCTCCGAGTGCCTGCACAAATCCGGCCACTATGGAAAGCCCCAGTCCCAGACCGTTTGAAGACCTTGTCCTGCTCGAATCAGTCTGATAGAACCTCTCAAACGCCCTGCTGAGCTCATCCTCACTCATACCTACACCGGTATCGGAAACCTCCACGCAGAGATTTGTTCCGTTTGGATGATCTTTGATATTGATACGGACATACACTCCGCCCTCTTTGGTGTACTTGATACCGTTTACGATCAGGTGCCAGAGGATTTTTTTCAGCTTCGAAGCATCTGTATTCATCGTAAGCGGGATGTCGGGATCCACATCGATCACGACCTCCACGCCGGCCTTCTGGTAGTGCCTAAGCTCCATCACAAGGTCATTTAGCAGAGAGGACATCATGTAATCCTCTGCATTTATCACCAGCTTGCCGCCCTCGATCTCAGAATAATCAAGGATGTCACTCACCTGCTGTGCCACCCTTTTTCCGGCGTCACTGATGGAGAGCATATCGTCTCTGATGATACCGGGCAGGCTTTTGTCAAGGATCACTCCGCTCAGTCCTATGACAGCGTTTATCGGAGTTCTGATCTCATGTGAGACATTGGCGAGAAAGTCTCCCGCGCTTTTGTTCACCGACTCGATTTCTTCTATATGTTCTTCGTATTTTTGGGTATTTGATTTCCAGGTCACCACAAGCCTTTCAAGTATCACCATGGCAAGTGCTACAACAAAAAATGACCACATCCATCTGATAACGTGATTCAGATCAATTGTAAAATCTTTGGAACCGCTTATCAGTATAAGCTGAAACGCGAGTGCACAAGCTCCCACGCCACCGCTGATCAGGACGAGCCTGCGGTGCCTCGCAAGCGCAAGAACGATCATAACTACAATGATAACAGATGCTGACTCATAGGATGTTTCGATATTTGCTGCGTAGTAAAACATCTCCAGCATAAGTATCACGGCATAGCAATTTGTTCTGACACGCGCATCAAACCTTCCGGAAATATGCAAAAAAAGACACAGCGGTACTATCCCCGCAAAAAGCGGTACCGTCCATATCTCCCATCCGTAAACTCTGTTAAAAATGATCAAAACTACAGAGAATACCAGTATAGTTATGACAAGTCCAAGCTGTCCGATACTCTGTATCTCGTTATCTCTTTCTTTGTCGTTTGTCAAGATCACTTCTCCCTCATATCATAAGCTTTGTCTTCATCCATCATCCCAAGCATGATATCGGCAAACACAGGATCAAACTGTGTTCCCTTCCCTTTGATTATCTCCTCGCGAACAACCTCCTGCGGCAGGGGATCTCTATAGCTTCGTCTGCTGGTCATAGCGTCATAAGCATCCGCCACGGCTATGATCCTCGCCTGTTCCGGGATGTCCTCACCGTGTATCCCGTCAGGATAGCCCCCTCCGCTGTATCTCTCGTGATGCCATCTCGCACCTATCGCAAGCTCCGGCATCTCAGTGATGCTTTTGAGGATCCTCGCACCCATGACAGGATGATTTTTGATCAGATCAAACTCGTCCTCCGTAAGCTTTGCGGGTTTATTGATAACAGCGTCCGGAACCCCTATTTTCCCTACATCATGAAGAAGTCCCATCATAAAAATGAGCCGCTGTTTTTCATCGTCATACCCAAATCGTTTTGCTATCTCCCTTGAGTAGGTTGCGACCCGGCTCGAGTGACCGTTTGTATATGTATCCTTTGCATCTATAGCCTCCGCAAGCGCCTGCACGACATGGATGAAAAGATTTTCATTGGCTCTGGTCTTTTTTTCGACCTCAGTTGCCAGGTCCCTCTGCAGATGTATAAGCTCAATGGAGTGTCTGACACGCAAGGTCAAAACATCAGGAACAAATGGCTTTTTGATAAAGTCCATAGCTCCCAGAGAAAGTCCTTTTTTCTCGGATTCTTCGTTGTCATCTGCCGTCAGAAAAATAACCGGGATCACGTCCTCTATCCCAGCTTTTTTCTCGCGGTCTCTGAGCTCTTTGAGAGTCTCAAATCCGTCCATCTCAGGCATCATTATGTCCAAAAGGATCAGGTCAGGCTTTTTGTCCTCGATATAATCAAGCAGCGTCCTGCCGCTTTTCAAAGCAGTAACGCGCATATTCGCCTTGCTCAGGATCCTTCCTGCCATATTTAGGTTTGTAACATCATCATCTACTACTACAACCCAATCAGCCAATAGTTTCACCCTCCTGTGCCATTAAACATGCAAACAAGGAAACACCGATCAACCGGCATTTCCTTGATCTTGATCAAGCCTTAACAGGCTCAGGATAATTCTCTCCAAATGTTTCAACCGTAACTGTCTTCATTACCTGATCCTCATACGGTCTGTCCGTGCCTCCCTCTGTTGCAACCGTCGCTATGGCGTTCACTACATCCATTCCTTCAGTTACTTTTCCAAATGCCGCATAATCTCCGTCAAGGTGCGGTGAGGTTTTGTGCATTATGAAAAACTGACTTCCCGCAGAATCGGGAAACATCGACCGAGCCATGGAAAGAACTCCCGGAGTATGCTTGAGATTGTTCTCAAATCCATTGTTTGTAAACTCCCCGGGTATCTGGTATCCCGGGCCTCCCGTTCCGTTTCCGTCAGGATCGCCTCCCTGAAGCATGAAGCCTTCTATAACTCTGTGAAAAATAAGCCCGTTATAAAAGCCTTTGTTTATAAGTGAAATAAAGTTATTTACCGTGTTCGGTGCGATATCGGGATACAACTCCGCCTTGATAACTCCACCATCTTCCATTGTAATGGTAACTATTGGATTTTGCATTTTTTACCTCCAAAAAAATATTTAATTACGAATCATAAAACTGCTGTCCGTCATCCGTCACAAGTCTCTCTGTTTTCGGATACTCAAAAATCCTCTCATTGTCGGAATTCGACCTCAGATAATCAGCAAATCTGACGGCATACCACTTGGCCATTTCAAGGTTGTGAAGTCGATAGTTTCCGCAGTTTTCGGGAGTAGCTCCGGGTACATCCGTCGCTTCAGCAACCGACTCAAATGCAGAGGTCAAAAACTCAAACACCTCCTGTGGCTTGCGGCTGCCTTTGAGGATGAGATAGAACCCTGTCAGACATCCCATCGGTCCCCAATATATCACTTCATCCTTCCAGTCGGGATCATTTCTCATATATGTCGCTATGATGTGCTCAAGAGTGTGCATCGCTTCCACCGATACAGCAGGCTCGACGTTTGGCCTCGTAACCCTGATATCGTATGTAGTAATGATGTTTCCGCCGACCTCATCCTGACGACTGATAAAAATGCCCGGGATTATTTTTGTGTGGTCTACTGAAAAACTTGGTATCAAATCCATGCGCTATTCCTCCATTCAAAAAGTTATATATAATTATACAAAAAAAGCCTTGTTATGACAAGACTCTTTTTTTTATAAATGGGGAAGTTTTTGTCAGTTTGTCATGATTTTATGAGTGAGTTTCAATTTGATGCCTGCTTTTTTATGAGCGAGTTTACTGCTTACAACTCTGTTACGAAGTAGGTGCAACTCCGCGTAAATCAAACAGCCATCCCATACAGGATGGCTGTTTATATAGTCTTTATCATCACTGCGCTGTCTGTTTTTTCCTGCGGGTGAAGTATCCGATGAATACTCCTATGATCAATCCTGCCACGCCACCGCCGAGTGTGAAAAGTACCATGTTTGTACCGCCTATGTTTGAGCCTGTTGTACTCGCTTCACCCGATACCGCTCCACCATTATCCGTATCATCCTCTATCACATCACTTGATACTTCTTTTTGATACCATACATAGATACCATTTACGCTGTCGTTGTATGAATACTCTTCATCTACAAGGTTTTGGACACTCTCGTTTCCGAACATCGTAAGCGGAACATACGGAGCATCGGAATCAGATCTTGGTTCTGTACTGTCACCGACATTTGCCACAATCCCATCAGCAAGGATCGGTACGCCCATCACTTCATCAGTTGTTGTATATAATGCAAGCCACTGACTTGCCACATCACCGTTTAGGTCAGCTCGATCAGCCCTGTCTTTATCCTCGCGATTTTTGTTCCACTTGACAACGTGATATGCTACGTTTTTTCCGGCTTTGTTCTGCACATCATAGTCTACAAGTACATCAGGGATTGGGAGCTGCTTACGGTTATATAAGTTTTTCATGGACTTATAGAACAAATACACACTGACTGCTGCCAAGATAACCGATACAACCACCATGACCGCACCTATTTTGAAGGTTTTATCTGTGTTATTCTTTGCTTCCTTGGTAATATCCCAAGCCTCCTTGGCATCTGTAACCTCTTTTGTTTTTTCAAAATCCCAAATAATTTCACCATCAAATGCTTTTTGCTTCATTGTCTCATATATTCTATTGTAATGTGCTTCCATTTTTTCGACATCAAAATGTGTACGTATATAATCTAGAGCTTTTGCAGTCGTTAGAGTTCTAATTCCGGAAACCATCATACAAGCTGCACCAACAGCGAGCACACTGCCTATCGCCGCTGTAATAATGGCATTTCCAATTCCCTGTCCTTCCATAGCAGCAGTTGCTTTTGATGTCATCGCCGCATTGTCTGCATATATAGCACGGTCAACACCGTCGTATATCGAAACAACATCTACTGATTTTTCCAGTCCTGTTTGAACCTCTGTGATTTCTTTTGTCATTTCTTTGTTTTCTTTTGCTGACTGACGAAGCAGTGATGCCTGGAAAAGATCTGCAAAGTTCGCCACCTCCACAAGGCTTCTCTGTCCCGGAGAAAGTGCATACACCAGAGGATACAGGTTTTTGATGTTTTTCTCAAATGATGAAGTTGATACAGTGAAAAGGTCGTATGCTGTTTTTTTGCCATAAGGAATTGATTTTGCATAGTTTGTAGCTACGCTGTTTCCCACATCATCACTTAGCTCAAGCATTTCATCGTAGTCAGTGATCTCACCGTCAGTATCCATGATCCTTTCCTCGCTCTCGGGAGCAGATGTAAATATCTTGCGGATCTCCGGCCACTGTGCAAGCAGTGCTCTTGCAGGCGCATCAAGATCAGAAGCTATTATCTTTTCTACCTTTTCTTTTTTCTCCCCGCCTACTCTGTTCTTGCCATATAATTCGTTTGTATATATTTTGAGTAGTTCACTGTAGGATGTCATTTTTGAAAGACGCTCTGTCCACACCGCACCGTCATCCGTGCTTTTTTCCGCACCATAGATAAGCGATCTCAGCATTGCTGCAATTCCATAGGTATTGCCCTGTCCCAAAACCTTCATGACATCCTCTTCATCGGGCTTGCCAAGTATATAATCCCCTACGAGTTTATCCGAATCATCCTCTTTGTAAAGGTTCATCATGGAGTATGCCGACTGCGCTGCAGCGTCTTTGTTTTCATAATTATCTGCAAACTCATTGATCCCGTCTGATATCTTTTGATACAGCTCTTTTGCTTCTTTTTTGTTCTGCTCGAGTTTTTCTTTTAACCCGGTGTATGAATATTTACCAAGCATGTTCATGGTTTTCATATCACGGATGGCTTTTTTCTTGTCATTTGTTCTTTTGATACCCATGTAGACTGCCTGGTCACCGATATCATTCCAATAAGCTCCCGCACCCTGGTTCAGATCCTGATCGATCACTTCATAGCCTGCAAGCGTAAGGAGAAGCTTTGCGTTTTCAGGACTTGCGTCGACCGACAGACGAACCTCTCCGATATAGGGTGCTTTGTCCTGTGATGCGCTTTCCGCGGTTGCGGCTTTTGCTACATCCGCTCCCATTGGACGGACATCCTGCATCGGAGTTATGGATGCCATAACTGCTATCAAGCCCACAGCAATTCCCCGTTTAATAATGGATTTTCTCGTTTTACCTTTATTCATAGTTTCCTCCATTCTGTCTGAGTCTCGCTGCAGACTTTTTTTATTTTTTCCATGCTCCGACTGCGGAACATTTTTTTGTCGTATCTAATTATATAACCGACAATTTCAGTCCGCGCGTCGCATTTTTATTTTGTGAATTTCAACATTCCGACCAACATACAGTATTTACCATCAGTCTCTGTCACACGCGCCTCCGGACAAGATGCCTCTCCTCCCTCTCGTGCACAGTACAGATACAGTCTGTTGTCGATAACGTTGAACTCATCGTCGCGGTAGATCACTCCTTCGTTTGCATTCACACGGTTGCGGTTTTGGTCAAGAAGCTTTGTCCAGTTCATACCCGGTATGCTCTCCGGCAGGAAATCGCCATCCGATGCAGCAAGTCCGATGATCGGTTTTTGATCCATATAAACAATCTCCGGTTCATCCTCGTCGTTTTCGTCAAGCCAGTCTCCGAGGTCATCCTCATCCTCTATTCCGGTATCGGTCGGAGTGGTGTTTGTATCTGTATTGTTCGCGATCAGATCATCCGAGTCGCCCTCTGATATCTTCACTCCGTGTGAATAATAAACATATATTTTTTTGCCGTATTCGGTTCCGGAATTCAGTGAAACATTTCCGGCACTGATATACTCATAACCGTCGTCGGATATGTAGCTGTCCACATGATCTTTTCCGACAGTTATCGCTATGTCCCTGATAGCGATGTCGGAGCTTGTTGTAGAGCAGGTACGCGCTCCGATAAGGACAAACCTTCCTCCGGCTTTCTTGTTCATATCAACCGGTATGCAACGGTTACATCCGGCCGAGAGCAGTTTGATCTGCACAGCTTTCATGTCAGCAAGCGGGTCAATGCTCTCACAAACAACCAATCTTGAATAATATATCTTTTCAGAATTGGAGCGTTTCATGTGGATAAACAGTTTTTCGGAATTCTCAAGTCCGGTGGAAGCAAATACCCTTTTTGCTCCGCTTCCTTTGTCTGTTTCCGTAGCTCCGAGCATCGTATCGGTCGATGTTTCAAACGGATTGTCACTTATGAAGACATCCGTGATCGGCTCGCCGGCTCCCGTATTTTTGGAAGTATACAGTGCAAAAATGTCCCCATAAGGATCCTTGTAGCAGCTTCCAACGGCTGTATAATCAACTCCACCTATGACAGCCGACGAGGTCGGTCTGGCATACATGCTTGATACATTTTGGCGATACTTGATAATTCCTCTGACAGCGTCTGTTTCTTTGTTTGTTCTCGCTACTCCTATATAACAAAAATACTCAGGTGTTTTGTCGTCTTTCTCTTTTTTTGCAACGTTATAGGTATAGCCCTGCATTGCAGTATCCGAGATTTTGTTTCCTGTCAGAACGCGACTTCTGTCGCCTGTCGTGAGTACCTCTTCGGCACCACTTTGGATAAGTCCCACTCGACATTGTTCAGGAAGGATCCGATTGTACATACTCATCTGACTTCCTTTAAGCTCTTTCTTTTCTCCGTCCTGCTCATACTTTGTCGGTGTCTCAACATATACGCTGTTTACAGCCTTGACGTATTTGGGGCGCTCGAGCTTTTCTTGTCCTTGCAAATACATATATACGTTTAGTGCAGGCCCGTTCGCCGCCTGAAATCCAAGATTGTGCGGTGAAGTATCGTACAAGTTCAGAAATTCTCTGATCTGGCTAAAACCTTCAGGCGCTTCCGGTGAATCATTGATAGCAAGATCCTTCTCCCGGATCGGCTCGGCTCCGTTCACATACCCGCTTACATAGAGACCGACGCTTTCCTGTTTTTTGATGCCTGTAGGGGTCATTTTTTGCAATTCTACCAAGATCGGCTCACCGGTTTGAGGATGTGGATGCCT
This sequence comes from uncultured Lachnospiraceae bacterium, assembly GCA_947166015.1. Classification (GTDB taxonomy): domain Bacteria; phylum Bacillota; class Clostridia; order Lachnospirales; family Lachnospiraceae; genus Eubacterium_F. The sequence continues at coordinate 716 of CAMVCQ010000012.1, read as the reverse complement.
TGTTCCATCGATGCCGGGCGAGAGAACTGCATGATCTTGTGCGAAATACCTGTACGTAAGGGATCCGCTTCTTTCATCATTGATCACCTGACAATACTTTTCACAAGCATTGTATCCGGTTCCATTCACCGCAAAGCTCTGGAACAGATCCGAATCGGTATAACTGCTGCGATAATACTTGATATCGGTGAGCGCACGGAAAGGATTATGCGTCGTTGAATACGCGATCCATATATCATAGTTGTTGTACCTGCCCTTCGTGGCATCGGCACGTGACATAACCGCCGCACCACCGGCGCCTACGACCGCACGCGAGAACTCAACATTTTCTGTCGAATCCAGGACATCCTCTGCCACGCGACACACCGGCGTAACCCCCAGCTCATCCATATAGTCACTAAGTATATAGTTTGAAGTGCCCTTCGCTGAAAATGTTCCCGCAACAATCTGTATACCTGAGATATAAGTCTCTCCGTCCGTATATGGTTTATCAGGTTTATAGTATATATACAAGCCGTCATTTTTCAGATAGTTTTTCAGCTCATCGTAGCTGTCTTTTTTGATCATTTGTTCTTTCGAATCATTCCAATTGTATGCCGGACCTCCGCAGGTCGGGCTTACCGGCTCCCAACCATCTTTTGCATCTTTTCTGTTTTTGACGAAGAAAAGATTTTTCCAGCGTATGGGTGAACCGTATTTGGAATTTGTAGTATAGC